>CBDURK010000050.1:0-12411 GCA_965369645.1 uncultured bacterium
CATAACGGCAGCATAAAGGTTTATTACTCTCAAGCCGCCCCATCAGTCTGCGATATTTCACTAATCACACACAACGGAGGAGTAGAACTCACGACGCCAAAGAATTTTTCCGGTGAAGTTGAGGCTTCAACCCACAATGGTTCCATAAATACAGAACTGCCGATTACGGTCAAAGGCAAGGTAAGCAAGAAGAAGCTCACAGGGACAATCGGCACAGGCCAGGGCAAACTGTATCTTGAAACCCACAACGGTTCAATAAGAATAAAATAGGCAAGTAAAAACATAAATTGTGAGAACAAGAAATGAAGAAAAAATATTACTTAATTCCGGTCATTGGCTTATGCCTGCTGTTTATTGTTACCGGCTGTGATTTTCAAAATAGGTAATTGGGGCAGAGCCAAATATGAAAGAACGGTTCAGAAACAGATCCCCCTTGATTCCGGTTCAACTGTTGTAGCACGAACAAGCTCCGGCTCGATTACGGTTACCGGCGCCGACGTTACTGATTGCAGTGTAGTTGCTGAAATCCGTGTTCGGGCGCTCACTGAAGAGGAGGCCCGTGAAACAGCCGAGCAGGTGGAAATCATACTTGAACAGGTTGGGAATACGTTAACAGTCAAAGCTGAAAAGCCTCTTACTAAAAAACTAAAGCGTTCGGTATCTATTAGCTACGACATAACCGTTCCGAAGCAAACCAATGTCGAATGTTCCAGCTCATATGGTCCGGTTAAACTGAGCAATATTTTGGGAAGTGCAAAAGGCAAAAGCAGCAGCGGTTCGATTTCTGCCGAGGATATTCAGGGCTCGGTACATCTGGATACTTCTTTCGGTTCCGTAACCTGTGTGAACGTCTCAGGTGACAATATCAAAGTAAAATCAAGTAGTGGTGCAATTACTGCAGAGAATATTCGAGGCTCCGCTGATCTGGATACATCCTATGGCTCTATTACCTGCGAGGACATTTCAGAAGGCGATCTCAAGCTTCGAACCAACAGCGGTAAAATTAAGCTCATGAAAGCTTCCTGCGGCAATTTCGATTTGCACACATCTTATGGTTCCATCAGGGCCGAGGAGCTTACGGGCAAATTCCTAAAATTGCATTCAGGCAGCGGCGGCATTGATGTCACGCAAGCATCTGCGGACTCGGCCGATATATCCACATCCTACGGACGCATCACCTGCCGGCAGCTCACAACCGCTGACCTTACTGCTAAGTCCGGCAGTGGTAATATTAATATCACCTGTTCGGACTCTACTTCTCCCGAAATCAGAGCAAATGTGGTTACCTCATACGGAAGCGTCGATTTTGAAACGCCCCCTGATTTCGCCGGCACTGTGGAGATGTCAACCAGTTACGGCTCGATAAGCACGGACCTGCCAATAACTGTCAGCGGCCAAATAAGCAAGAAGAAACTCGCAGGAACAATCGGCCAGGGTAATGGAAAGCTGTATCTCAAAACCAGCAGCGGCTCGATAAAAATCAGATAGCCAAAAAAGCAAAATGTAAATTGAAAGGGCGGAAAATGAAAAGTGGTTACTTCATAAAAAAAATATCACTGATTTGCCTTCTTTGTATGCTGACGATTTCTGCCGGTAGTTGTATCAACATAAGCGGTTGGTGGCCTCGGGTTGAGTATAAGAAAACAAACGAGTTTGATGCCCCTCTGGCACCCGGGTCAATCTTAGCTCTCGTAAACCATGTTGGCTCAATAACTATTGATGGTCAGGATGTTGCCAATTGCGACGTTACTGCGACAATTACTGTAAAGGCCCCCACCGAAGAAGAAGCAAAAGAACTGGCCGAACAGGTAAAAATAGAGCTTGAGCAGGATGGAAATACTTTAACGGTCAAAACTACAAAACCTCGTAAGAAAAGACGCCGCTCGATAAGTATCAGCTTCAACATAACCGTACCGAAGCAGACCGCCTTGCAGATTTCAACTGATGTCGGAGAAATCCGAATCTCGAACATTACAGAGAATATTAAAGCCGGAACAGATGTCGGCAAGATTTCCTGCAAGGAAATCTCAGGTGATATCGACCTTAAGGTTAATGTGGGCAAAGTAAATGTAGTTTATTCGAAAACCGCCCCGGCCGCATGCAATGTGACTATCAAAACCGACGTAGGCAGTATCGATATAACGACACCGCCGGAGTGTTCGGCGGCTGTGCAGGCTAATACGGATGTTGGCTCGATAACAACCGACATGCCGCTGACCATCAAAGGCAGAGTTGGTAAAAATCTGCAAGGTACGATAGGTGCCGGAGAAGGAAAATTACATTTAAGGATCGATGTAGGTTCAATAAGAATCAGATAATAAAGAAAGTTCAATTGTTAAAGAACAAAATCGAAAGGAACAAAAAATGGATCCAGCAATCATCGTGTTTATCGTTTTTTCGAGCATGACAACTGTCGCTATAGTTATCGGCTTACTTGTCTTTTTTGGCAAACGGCTCGAACACAAGCAGATATTGGCGGCTATTGAAAAAGGCACTCCCCTGTCGGACCTAAAACCTCTTAAACCCCAACCAGTCGGCCCGGCGTGGATAAAGTACCTTACAGGTGGAATTGCAATCTTTTTCGTCGGATTGGCATTTATGTCAGTAGGTCCGGGAATATGGGGCATGAGAAATGCGGGGCCGGGGGCGTTTGTAGCTTTTGTTCTCTGCGGTGTAGGCCTTGCCTGGATGGTTCGCGGTCTGTTATATCGAAAATACGAAACTCAAAGCCGGCTTTCGGCTAATGATAACACCGCCGAATATAAAAATCCGATCAGCGCCTCTGCTCCTGAAATATCACAGCAGCCCGATGAATAACCTGGACTGACTGTCCGAGAGACCATAAAATAAAAGGTAATAAAAGATGTGGCTTGTAAAATAATGTACAAGCCATATATTTTTTGGAGGTCTTAACAATGAAACGCGTCACGATATTGCTGATTTCCATTTTTGCCTTTGGTATAACTGTCTATGGAAACGAAAAATCCGGTCCAGTTTTAGTGCCGCAAATTGACGGTCAATGGTGGCAGGTGGCCGGAAGTCCGATGGAACATAAATACGCCACCGAAAAGCAGCAGCCCGTCGATTTTGCTGTATGGCAGGCGGCGGACGGCACCTGGCAGCTTTGGTCCTGCATTCGCAAAACTACCGCGGGCGGCAAGGGAGGTAACACGCGATTTTTCTACCGCTGGGAAGGAAAGAACCTGACCGATACAAACTGGAAGCCGATGGGCATCGCTATGGATGGTGATCCTTCCTTAGGTGAAGTGCCCGGCGGGCTTCAGGCGCCGCACGTAGTCAAAATCGGCAGGACCTATCATATGTTCTACGGCGACTGGATGAATATCTGCCAGGCCACCAGCAAAGACGGCAAAAAATTCAAGCGGCTGATTCGTGACAATGGCAAAACAGGGATATTCCACGAAGGCAATGGGGAACACGCCCGCGATCCGATGATACTGAAAGTCGGCGAGAGCTACCACTGCTACTATACGGCACACTCGATGCGCTCTCCTGCAAAATATCATCGCGGCGTGAACTACTGCCGCACGTCTTCCGACTTGCAAAACTGGGGTTCCTCACAGGTTGTCGCCGAAGGAAGCGCCTATGCCAAAGGCCCATACTGTGCCGAGTGCCCCCACATTGTCTATCTTCCCGAGTCAAAGCAATATTATCTTTTCAACACGCAAAGATACGGCCGTCGCCAACATACCACTGTATTTCGCTCCGCCGACCCGCTAAGTTTCGGCATAAACGACAATAGTCTCGAAGTTACGACTCTGCCCGTGGCGGCTCCGGAAATAATCCTGCACAACGGACAGTACTATATAGCTTCATTGATGCCGAGTTTGAAAGGCATTCAGATTGCCCGTTTGAAATGGGTCTCCAAATCCAACTGAACAACGGCTGCTTGCTTCGAGTTATTCGGTATTGCGCTTATCGAGTATCTCTTAATGTGAGCTTCAAAGCCCAGTCGGTTTTGGACCTTGTCGATTTGTCCGGGAAATTCGGCAGATTAATTCTGCCCATCGAATCCGCACTCAAAACTCCTGCCTCAATCCAGTTGCCGCTGCGTGGATTAAACCACAGCGCTTTGTATTTGCTTTTAGGCAGCGCTCCGGCTAAGCTTGCTTTTGGGCAGTCTTTCTCAAAGTACAAAAGAAATAAATCTTTCCCGGATGTCCCCGCACAATAGGCCCACCCGATACACGATTTTTCCTCTCCAGTTCTGCTTGGCTTGAGCATCTCCACACTGGGAACAAGTTCCTGGTACCTGCTTGCCTCAGACAGAATAAAGGTTCTTAAGTGACGCATCTGGGCCGCTGATTGCCATTTGATGACCTCCCAGATGGGAGTTGGCGAGGCATCTTCGACCTCTCCGCTCCACAAACCTCCCTGCCAGCCGCCACCCCCGTATATATGTCCGCCAAGGCCTCCGGACAGCACACTTCCGTACATTGCCGAGCGGCAATACAGTGCCGATTTGTCCGTCCCGCCTTCGGCATCCAGCATACCCGCATAATAAGGCTCCCCATTGATCCCCGGTACAGACGGCGAGGCATTGAAAATCTCTGTCAGATAGGGATACAAATCGTGTGTTCGCCTGTTACCTACCTGATGAAATGTCAGCCACTTTGCATTGTCCATATGACCGAAGTTGCGAAGCGTAGAGGGATTGGAATTTGTACTCGCCAATGTCCCAAAAGGCGGAGGCCCATACTTCTCAATGACCATATTGGCCGCTTCGTTCCATTCCTCCGGTGGTATGGTGGCCCCGGTCCAATCAAGATGAATCGGACTGAATAGGCAGATGTTCGCCTGGTACCGGCTCCATATATACTTAATATAACGCGTGTACGAGCCGGGCCACTCATAATACTTCTTCCAGGCCTGCCCGATGTCACGCCGAGAAACCTCGATAAAAGGGACAAATCCCTGCGAATTCAAATAGTCAATTTTCTTATCGAAGTTTCGATAATACGCCGGATTAATCCGCTCCACATCCGGGAAATATTTCTCATACCCGGGCACCTTACCGGGAAACAAAAACGCCCTGTTCCCATCCTCATCGTGCATGTCCTTGGCACTTTCTGTCCCTGCCTGCTTCCATGCTGAACGCAGCACAGTCCCGTCCGCCATCTTCAAACTTGCCGGCTTGTCGTCGTTGGCCCAGTTTCCAAGCGCCGCAATCATTGCAATACAGTTGAATCCCTGTTTTTTGCGATATCTCAGGTAATCTTTAATCCCCGCACCCGGACCAATAGGCCGCTCATTATCATCGTCATACCAGCGATACCGAAAAGTCCCGACCGGCCACCACGTATCACCTGTCAAAAAGAAAGGCGTCCCGTCCGCCCATTCGAAGGCATGGCCGTTTGCGGATGTCTTGACCATCCCCCTTCGACATGGATTTTTCTCTTTCTGCACCTCGGACCACTCGACAGACTCGAAGCTCCCGCTCTTGTCGTTAAGCCCTCGATCCCTCTGGTTCGAACCGCTCCGCCACCTCCACGTCCCTGTTGTACCCGCCAGAACACGCACTCGAAATACATTGTCACCATCCCAAAATCCATAGCATCTCTTCTCGAATCCAGGCCCTTTCAGGTCAACCCAGACCTCCACCTCCTTATAAGGATTTTCGTATGACTTATCGGCATGCAGGGTAATCTCCAACTTCTCCCACACATGAACCTCATCTGCAAAGCATGTATTAAAAGTCACCAATAAAAAGACCGCGACCGTAAACAAAGTCGGTCCCCATGCTTTCTTCGTTGTGCTGCCTGAAATGCCGTTGTTATATCTATAATAACCCATTGCTCTTCGCCTCCATATCCTTTCTAAGCTGAATACCCCCTTACTGCTTTCGCATCTTGCATAATAATAACATACCTGAATCAATAATCAATTCTATAGCGTGTGGCGGTATTTAAGTTTGCCCGAATCTGCTAAACAAGCTACAATCTCGATGTGATTAAAAGAAGAAAAACAAAGATCGTCAAAGTAGGGGCTGTAAAAATAGGTTCCTCTGCCCCAGTTGTCATCCAGTCGATGACCAAGGTGCAAACTACTGATATTGCCCGTTGCGTAAGGCAGGTAAATCAGCTTGTCCGGGCCGGCTGCCGATTAGTAAGAATCGCCGTGCCCAGAAGGGCCGACACCGCCGCTTTTGCAAAAATTGTACAAAAAGTGGATGTTCCTCTAATCGCCGACGTACACTTCAGTCCGGACAGGGCCATCGAAGCGATAGAAGCCGGGGCTGCCAAAATAAGACTGAATCCCGGCAATATAAAAAAACGAAAAGATATCCTGCGAATTATAGATGCCGCCAAAATGAACAAAGTCGCCATCCGCGCAGGTGTTAACGAGGCAAGCATCGATTCTCGAAATTCAATTAAGGAGACTCGCCGGGAATCGAGCTTAGAGCATCGAGTGCCGAAGATGTTAAGGGAAATGAAAAAGTACATTCGGCTTTTTGAAAGTCGCAACTTTTCCCAACTGGTGCTAAGCGCAAAAAGCAGCGACACCTTGAGAACGATAGAAATTAACCGCAAACTTGCCGAAACATTTCCCTACCCAATCCACCTCGGCCTCACTCACGCAGGCCTGCCTGAAGATGCCCGCATACCTTCAGCGGTAACTTTGGGTGCTCTCCTTGCCGAAGGTATTGGCGATACTCTCAGAGTTAGTATTGCAGGTAACCCGGTCGAAGAAACAAAAATTGCAAAACAGATTCTTATCTCACTTGGCCTTTATCGGCGTTCGGGCCCGGAGTTGATAGTCTGCCCGACTTGCGGCCGGGTGGAAATAGATGTAATCAAGCTGGCCCGCCGAGTTGAAAAAGCCATAAGCGATATTCATAAACCGTTGCGTATTGCTGTGATGGGCTGCATAGTTAACGGCCCGGGCGAAGCCGCCGACGCCGATATCGCCCTCTGTGCCGCTAAGAACAAAGCTTATATCTATTGCAAAGGCCGAAGGGTCTCAATAGTTCCCGAAACCAAAGCCATTCCGGCATTGTTGAAAGAGCTGAGAAAATTTTAACACTATGTGCATATCCGACAAACCACATATATCCCGGTTTATCGCAGAGCCTTTGAAAACAACTATCAAAGTATTTTGTGTCGTTGTCATTTTCAGTATAGCCTTTGCATATATAGAAGCCGCAGTGGTTGTTTATTTGCGGCAGATCTTTCACCCTGACGGCTTTACCTTTCCGTTGACCACGTTCGGTCTCGATCCGCTCTGGGAGAAATTACTCTTAACTGAAATCGGCAGGGAAGCCGCAACGATAGTTTTAATCTTTACAAGCTCCTGGCTCTTCGGTAAAAATCGCCGCCAGCGTTTCGCTTATTTTATGACCATTTTCGCAGTCTGGGACATCTTCTATTACGTCTGGCTCAAAGTCCTCCTCGACTGGCCTTCTTCAATTATGGACTGGGACATACTCTTTTTAATACCAGACACATGGGCCTCAGCCGTCCTTTATCCCGTTCTTGTCTCAATCACATTGCTCGTATTTGCCGCAGTTATACTCTATCGAGATGCTCACGGCAGAACCATCAGAGTAACTCGGGCCGATTGGCTGGTCTTTATAATTGCAGGGATTATTGTGGTGGTCTCTTTCTACACCCCCGGCCCGCATGTCACCGAACCCGATTTCGAATCATACTTCTATTGGCCGCTGTTCGCCGCCGGGCTTTTATTGGCTGTTGGGATGTTTGTAAAATGTCTTTTGAAATCAAAACCGGGACGGTAAGAAAAGATTTCAAGCTTAAAGCTAAAACGATTCTGTTCTTGTGCACTTCTTAGTTTCTGTTGCCACCCGATGTATGTGTTGCGGCCGGTTTTCTATGTGGTCTTCGTCGATTGTTTATACCCGTCTCTTGAAGAAAACCTTCGAATTTGCCGAAAATCATCTTACCCGCCGAAGTCTGAAGCGAACTGGTTATGCTGATAAGTAAATCCCGGCCAATCTTGTTGCGGGCGCCTTCGACGACGACCATTGTCCCATCGTCAAGATAACCGATTCCCTGCTCGACCTCTTCCCCGGCCTTTATTATCTTGACCTCCATTGTCTCGCCGGGCAAAGCAATAACTTTCAGCGAATTCGCCAGATCGTTAATATTCACCACGTCAACCTCACGAACTTGTGCAACCTTGCTGAGGTTATAGTCTGTTGTTGACAATCGCCCGTTACATGCCTTTGTAAACATAACTAACTTCTGATCGACACCCTTGACCTGCTCGACCTCCTCGTACATAGTATCATCAATCTCCACTTCAATAGCGGAATTTGACTGCATCTGGTTGAGTATATCAAGTCCGCGTCTGCCACGGTTGCGTTTGAGCTTGTCGGCCGAATCCGCTACAAGCTGCAGCTCATTGAGAACAAAACGTGGAACAACCACTGGAGCATCGAACAGCTTACTCTGACACAAATCAGCAATCCGCCCGTCAATAATTGCCGACGTATCCAAAATCAAAGGCCTTGCCCCCTTCGTATGCTTGGCAAATTCTACATAAGGTATCACAAAACGCACGTCATCCTTGGTCCGCATCACGGTGCTGACCGTTAGAAAGCATATACATATGCCTAACATAAATTTGATGGCTAAAAGCGCCTCCGGGAGCAGATTGATATTATACGAACCGGCAATCATGTCTATCGGGTAGGCTAATACCCCGCTGATAATGATCCCAACTATCAGGCCGAAGAAAACGCCGGCCAGGGCGCTGAGTTTTTTCTTCGGAGTAAGATAGTCAAGGAGGAAAACGAACACCGCCATCCCTGCACCGCTGATGACTACCACCCACCAACTTAGCGAATTACCAGAATCTGCAATATCCTTATCACTTGCGCTTACGAACAGAATAGCCATAATGACGACAATGAAAATACTTCTGAAAACCCAAAGTAACATAGTGATGAACCTCCCAATTATGATATAAAATTATTATTGTTATAAATCTTCCTTCCTTATTATAACATTTTCGCAAACCTTTATCAATAATTACATTACGTTCAAGTATAATTTATTTAGAAGCAGTTTTTTCAAACCACTTATAGGTTTTCTGGATGAATCTCTAACAGCCCCATTCTATCCTGGAAACTATAGTCGCCTGTATTACATCTACCTATCGACTATACATCTGTGCTACTTTCCCCCCTATTACCGAAAAAAAACGAATTACCCCCAAAACGATGAATTGTCAATGCAGTCGAAATCAAAAGACTCGCCCCTGTCTTTGCCCGCTAATGTGGGTAGCTGAATCAGATTTTTGTTGGCGGAATCGATTGTTTTGCACTTTCTTACTGCAGCAAACCTCTTTAATTTTTTATTCTTCCGAATCGTGACCAGTCTTGTGCCGGCCAGTAGAGATAATCAGCTCTGCCTTTGACTGTCGCCAGTGGAACAGGCCCGAAGTTCCTGCTGTCATGGGAAAGATTGCGATTGTCGCCAAGAACGAAACAGTGATGTTCAGGGACTGTTATCTTCGCAAAATCGGTTGATGACTGGTTATGAGGCGGTCCGGCCAGGAAGATATTGTATTGAGCATTACCGTTGGTCTCTTCAAAAACATCCCCCTCTAAAGGTTCACCACTGACTTCGACTCTTATATTGTCAAGTGTTGATTGAGCAAGCTTCTGCCTCTTGAGTTGTTCATCATTCACATAGAGTTGGCCGTCTTTGATTTCCACCGTATCCCCGGCTATTGCTATTACTCTCTTAATGTAGTTTTGTCTCCTGTCGTCAGGATTAAGAAAAACTATAAGGTCGCCTCTTTTGGGGTCCCTGTTTTTATAAGCAAGTTTGTTTGCAAGAAGTCTGTCGTTCGGCACTATTGTCGGATAATTGGATGCCGTAGGGACCCTGAATGCCTCAAGAAGAGTTGTCCTGATATTAAACGCGATTTGCGTCGATCCGCCAGTGCCCATCAAAACCAGAAGGACATAAACATACCACCGGTTGTAATCTTTAAGCGTATAACTGGCTGACGTGTGCTTAGCCGTATGCCATGAATCAATAATCGCTGCCAGCCATATCACTATGGAGATTAGCAAAGATAAGATTATCACTATGACCCGGACCGAAGATGGGCCGACCGACAATGCCCCGAAAAACACCGGAATGAATATACACACAAGAAAGGTAAATATAAGGCCTTTGACGAATCTTCCACAATATATGTGTCCGAGTCCTGCCATAATCCATGAAAGCACCATAGCCAGCCACGGCAGCCTTCTGTGTTTAATGTTTACTGTTTCTTCTGCCATTTTATATCTCCTTTATTCAGCACGCCAAAAAGTTGTAAACCACAAACATAATTCTGGCAAGACCGGCCACGACACTTGCCGTAACCACCCCTGCTTTTACAAACCGATGTGCCGATATCAGCTCAATCAGTCGCTGCACGTCGAACAGCGGTCTTCCTTTGTCACGTTCATATTGGTATATTTGATTCATTACCTCATCTGAGAAGTCTTCCCGAAGGTCTATTTGACTTTTACGTTCTTTCCATGCATCGTATATTTCTTCACTTTTCATACCGTATCTCTTTCAAGGCCTTTGCGAGTTTCTTTTTTGCTCTGTTGATTCTTGACTTTATTGTTCCAATCCTTACTCCCTCAATTTGTGCGATCTCTTCGTATGGCAGGTTCTCGAATTCCACCAAAGCAAATGCTCTTTTCTGTGCAGAAGGCAAAGCCTCCAGCCCGGCGTCTAACTTGTCGAAGAATTCTCTTTCGGCAAGCTCATCCGATGGATTATGCGCATCGCTGTTGTGCGGCAATTCACTCATCGAAACCGGTCTTTTTTTTCTCATTGCGTTTATGCTTTTGTTTCTGGCGATGGTAAACAGCCACGTCGAAAATTTACTTCTTGCCGGGTCAAAAGATGCCAGCTTCCTGTAGGCCGTAAAGAATACGTCCTGGGTGATGTCCTCGCAGGATTCTCTGTTATTGATTATATTTCTTATCATCCGGACAATCGGCCTTTCGTACTTTTCTACTATATGCCTGAAAGATTCGGTATCGCCTTCCAGTACTTGATGTATAACCTTTGTTTCCTGTGTCATTACGCGTAATCCGGTTGAATACGAGGATCTTCTACCTTTTTTATACAACTAACGTTTACTAAAGTTCCACACAATTTCAACATAGATTTTACCCTGGTGACGGTTGTAAATGAGCTGTTTTTCATTAAATCTTCACCCGGCTCGGAAAAATCTTGACAGACGGCGGGGCGGTGATTAATATTCCTGATGAGAAAAGTGATGAAAAGTCACCGTTTTTATTGACGCGGAACGGCAGCTTTTTGCTTTGGTGTTATCGCATCGAGCGGCTGGTCTTTGTGACAATTCTGGCTCTATCGTGCAATCTTAGTCGGGTAAGTTATAGTTTCTTAAAAAGAAATAGTAATTCTAAAATGGGAGAAAATAATATGTCCGATGAAACTCAAACAGAAAATGAAATGAACGACAAGACCATTGTTTCGGACGTCAACCTTTCGGATTCACTGTCTGTAGGGTCCGTTGGTATTATACTAACGGCTGTGTATTTGATACTATTATCACTTATCCTTTTGGTGGCCATAGTTCAATGCTGGCCGTCTCCAGTAACACCAAAAGGCCAGGTTAATCCAATGTTACAGACTAAATTCCTGTTATGGACTTTATCGATTTCGAATGAGGCATGCTTGATCCTTATCGTGGTTCTTGCCGGTGCGCTCGGTGGACAGGTGCGTTCTCTCCGCTCGCTTGCCTGGTACACCGGTAATAAGGAATTAAAGAAGAGCTGGCTATTGCAATATATTCTCTCGCCATTCGTAGGGGCAACCCTTGCTATTGTCACCTACTTCGTTATCCGTGGCGGATTTATTTCTGCGGGCTCAACCGTACAACAGTCGAGCGTATATGTGTATGCAGGCATAGCCAGTATTGTGGGAATTGCTTCCGAGCCGGTAGCTCTCAAGCTCAAACAAGTGGCTGAGAGCTTGTTTACTAAGCCCGGAGAAGGAAAAGATTCCAAACCTCAGGGATAACCTGGACCGGCCCGGCGGGGGTATTGTTCTGGAATGAGGATTAGGCCCTAATCGCAGGATTATGTCCGGCAGTCCTGCGTTGCCCTTTTGAAGATGAATGAATTTCATCTTGATTTTTAGTAAATACTTATCTCTTGAGTAATCCCCTCAGAGCAGGCCGATCCGCGCCTTTGCCCGGAAAGCCCGCCCTGAAAATACTTTGACACTATGAACTTATTGGCGATAAAATCGTATAAATTCTACTTAAATGGTTTATTGTTGATGTCGAATATAAGAGTATTTGGTGCCGTTTTGCATAACTTATGAATTGGAGATTAAAAATGCAGATTGTTAACCTCAAACAAAACAAAAATCGCTCGCGTTATATTGT
>CBDURK010000051.1:0-12404 GCA_965369645.1 uncultured bacterium
AATGTTTACAAGGCCCTGAACTTTATGGCCGAAAAGAATTTTGATTTGGCCAGAGTGGAATTTAATCGTGCCCTTGACAGGCAGAGACGTGCCAAAGAGAAGTTCAATAAAGAAATAAACAAACTCAAGTCCGACCTGGAAAAGGAGAACCAGCAAAGCGAATTTACGAAGTCTAATGTTGAAAACACCGAAACGGCCGAATTGCTGGCTCAAAAATATCCCAATCTCCATAATTTCGAGGCTTATCCTGATTTCGTTAATCCTTTCGCGACCTACCTGGCGGGCGTATTCTTTAATCTTGTTTCCGACCACTCCAAAGCCGTTGATTTGCTCAAGGAATCCTATGGTATGGTCGGAGATAACGCCTATATCGCTGAGGACCTTGCTGTTACTGAGAATATACTTGATGGAAAAGGGCGACTGGAAGATACGGTATGGTTGATATTTGAAAATGGTCTGGGGCCTGTAAAAAAAGAACTCAGGATGGATATTCCATTATTCATCGCGACAGATGATGTTAAATATGTCGGAATTGCTCTGCCTGAGTTGTTGCTCAGAAATAAAGCTCATCAGTATCTGATTGCAGAAGTTGACGGCAATGATTATGAAACTCGCCTGGTTTCTGATATGGACAGAGTTGTCCAGACAGAGTTCAGTAAAGATTATCCGGGAATTCTGACAAGAGCTATTATATCAACTACTGCAAAAGCCATTGCACAGTATGCTCTTGAAAAACAAGACTCCTCTAAATCTTCGCTTGCTTCCGTATTCATGGCGGCATACAGTTTTGCGACGACAGCCGCGGATGTCAGGATATGGACCTCTTTGCCGAAAGAGTTTCAGGTTGCCAGGTTTCCAAAGCCGCAAGATGGGAAACTAAAAGTTAAACGACCCGGTTCGGTTTCTGTTGAAATTAATATTCCTGATTGTAATAATGCGATTGTATATGTTAGAATAACGAGCGGTCAGGCAGAGCCGATATTTGAGGTTATAACTTTTTGAATCACTGTATTTTGGAGATAAGAAAATGAAAACAATCACAAATATATTGCTTGCAGCTCTTGTGCTAACGTTTGCAGCCTGTGATCAGCAGCCTAATAAACTTAATATAAGGTCGGGAATAAGAAGCGACAACCTTGCAAATAATATCGTGACTCGTCCGATAGTCTATGCTTTTAGTGTTCTGATAGGAGAAGGTATAGAAATCGACGAAGCCATTTTGGCCAGAAACGACACCGGATTTCTTGAGCTTAATATCAACGGACACAACCGCTCGTACAATACCAAGCGGTTCAGGTATAAAATCGAATGGCTCGATGCAAACGGCTTGATGATTCAAACCAAAACTAGTACATGGCTGCCGGCCTCGGCAACGGGTAAATCCTCGTTTAGCCTTAAGATCGTTGCGCCAAGAGTGGAAGCTGAAGATTTTAGAATGGATACTAAAAAGTGGGAGTAAATTATGAAAACGAAAATGTCAGTAATTATCACATTAGCAGGTCTTTTAATCGCAGGGTGCGGCGGTCCTAAAACTGTAAACATTGACGTTGTAAACGACGACGGTAAAGCGGTTATGGGTTTGGATTACCGGGATTTTAACCAGGCCGCCAGTGAAATGATTCAATCTATGATTAGCTCCGGCGCCCTTAAAAAGCCGGGCGGCGGAAGATATGTTATGACGACCGCCAGAGTCACTAACGATACCATGCAGCGAATCGATACTGATCAGTTGATGGCAAAGATTGAAGAAGAGCTTATGAACAGCGGGCAGGTTGTTATGACCTCGGCAGTCGGAGGCAAGGGTGCCCCGGACGAAATGATTTATGAGATGAGAGATATCAGAGACTCTGCACAGGGAGATGAATTCGTTCAGGAAACCCTTGCAGGCAAAAGAACATTAGTTGCGCCCGAGCTGAGTATTGCCGGAAAAATTCTCCAGAGAAACATTCTTTATGACAGAAACAGCCAGCAGGTCGAATATTATTTCCAGCTCAGGGTGACGGACTTAACAACCGGCCTGAGATTCTGGCAGAAAGAATCTATTATCGGTAAACGGGGAAGTAATAAGTCTGTATCGTGGTAACAGCGTTACTTTGTTATATTGAAAAAATATTAAGGTGGGATTAAAGATGAAAAAGATATACATGTTCCTGCTCGTGGCGGCTCTGGCTTGTCCGAAGGCGTTTTCCGCTCCTACGACTATTGTTCGCCAAACAAAAGGCCAGGGCGTTACGAGAGAACAGGCTATCGATAAAGCTTTGTATCAGGCCGTGGCTCAGGCCAAAGGTATTGCGGTCAGTTCGGGAAGGTACGATTTCGGTTTCCAGTCTGCCGGCGTGGGAATTAACACTAAAGATACGGGTAAATCAATCGAGTTTGATTCGGTGTCTGTCCAGGCGGGCGGTTCAACCCGGCTGACTGATATCGCGGGCTGGATCAAATCTTACGAAGTTATCGATGAACAAAAAATCGATGACGGGGGCTATGAAGTAACAATTAAATCCTGGGTTTACGATTACGAAGATCCCGAACAGACCAACAGGCTCAAGCTTGCGATAATGCCGATTCAAACGCTCTATGACTCCTATCGATTCGGCAACTACGTTCCTTCCGCGGTTGAAATGTCTCGAAAGCTCTCCCAGCAGTTAAGCGCCGGCATTACCGGGACAAATAAATTCGCCGTTTTAGACAGAGAATATATCGATGAATTTGCCCGGAACAGAAATATTCTTATTTCCAACGATTCACCCATCGAGGAAAAGGCCAGGCTTGGCCAGGTACTTGGCGCCGATTATATGATTGTCGGAACCATATCCAACGCACAACTCAAGATAAAAGAAAGAGCGTCCAGAGCTATCGGCCGAGCAATCAGGGAGTACGAAGTTGATTACGTTTTTGATTATCGTTTGATAGTTGCCCCGACAAGGCAGGTGAAATTGGCCGACACTGTTAATATTGCTCTTGAAGAAGACCAGGTCAGAGTACTCGTGAAAAGATGGAGGCCTGAAAACCTGGATTACAGGGAAATGGTTGATAACCTTACTGCCAGAGTTGCCAAACAGGTTATCGATAGTATTATCGATAGGCTCTACCCGATACGAATCGCAAGTAAAAATATAACAGGGCAGCTTATTATCAACCAGGGCGGCAAAAGAATCTCAAAGGGTTCTGTCCTGGATGTCGTTGTCCAGGGCGAAGAGATAATTGACTTTGATACGAAAGAATCATTGGGCCGGACTGAAAGCCATATCGCCACAATCGAGATTGAAAAAGTAACGCCGACAATCTCGTATGCCAGGCTTGTAAAAGGAGATATCGACAAGATTTCCCCAGGTTTGATTTGCAGACTGAAAAAGGTCGAACTTGAATTGCCCGAACGTGCCGGAAGCAGTATCAGGAGAACTCCCCAAGGCGGAGTAAAGCTGCCCTTTGATTAATCTTCCCTGAGTTCATACTCATCAAAAAGTACGGGATTTATTTATCCGGCCGACGATAGAAAAGCCTCTATGTTTTCTGTTGGTACATCCGGAGGCATTCCCCCGCCGCAGGACAGGATAATCCGGCTCTTGTCGCTTACCGATTCGAGTTCCGTTTTGATGCTGCTGCTCACATCTTCGGGCGTACCTGCTGCAAGGACATCTCGTGTGGGGATGTTTCCGAGCAAAGTGACAGCGTTGTTAGTAAGCTCCTTCATCTGGGCGAGGGTGTGCTGGAAGCTGAAATTGAAAAGATTCACGCCGATTTCTGGGAGGTATGGTGCGCAAACAAGTCCGGCGGCATCGTTGTGAAAAAATTTCACGTTGACATCAAGTGATTGGAAAATGCGCCTCAGATATGGCATCGCCGCCTCTTTGAAGTCTTCCTCACCTAAAAAGCCTACGATGTCATCGAGAATGAAAATGCCGTCAATGGATGGAAAAGTCCGGGCTTGGAGGTCAAGCCAGTCGATTATGAAATCTGTTGCAATATTGAGCAGCTTGCTTGTTTCATCAGGATTGGTTCGAATGGCCATGAGGAATTCGGTGCTGCCGGCAAGGAACGAAGCTATGTTCAACGGCCCGCGTGCAACCGCAAACTTAATATTATGCCCGGCCTGTTCGATTTGGCTTTGGTAGTGCTTTAGACAATTGAGGATGAATGGCAGCAGGCCGTCCGTTTTTGGGTTCGGCTTGTTGAGTGAGTTTACCTGCTGAATATCGGTGATAATTTTGTCCGCGTAGGGAAGCTCGTTTTCATGCCATGAACATTTCGCACCGAAAGCGGACGGCTCCGTGCACATTCCAAACTCGGACCAGAATCCCGGTAAAAACATAATATCCGGAAATTGCTCGATGGCCTTGAGGTTGGCCTCGAACCACATCTGTTCGTTAGAGAAATAATCGAGAACGGACATGCCCGCCCAACTCGGAAGCCAGGGGCTGTCGATGATAAAACCCACTGGCAGCGGCTCAATCGATTCACCGTTTATAACGGCCAGCAATTTTTTCCACTGTTCAGATGTCATGCTGTCCTGGGCTTTTTACGGACAAAATGCACGACGAGGCAAAGAACGATAAAGCCGACGAGTAATAAGATTCCTTTCCACTGCAACTTAGACCAAAGACTCCAGACACTTCCGAATGATGCCGCACCGGCTGCCAGCGACATAAGGACATTCCAGAGTATGCGTTTGCCTCCGCTGGGCATGTTGTTGCCCATGAAGGTCTTCTGGTTCATCAGCAGGAAGAAGGCGAAGTATGCGATAGGCAGCAGAACCATTGCAAAGACCGATGTCGGCACTGCCAGCCAGGGTGCGGCGTCTTTCCAGAAGAACGGTCCGAGCGCCCCGACCGATACCATCAGGCTTCCGAATCTCTGGGTCCAGCCACTCGGCGGTCTGCCCAAAAGCTCGCAGAAGCAAAGACCATTGATGGTCATCAGCATCGTCGCTGCACTCATAGCCATGCCCATAACACCTAAGCCGAATATATACTGAGAAATAATAGGCCCTGTAAGCGGGGTAAGCGTTTCGGCCAGGTTGAAAGCGTCACGCTTGACGAGGATAGCGGCCATTCTTTTATCGGCCCAGGGCAGAGCCTGCGACTTCTCCTGCACCTGTTCCGGGGTGAGATTAGCGAATTCCTCGGCGCCTATTTCGTGTTTGAGTCTGCTTGCGAGAAGTCCCTTGTAGGGACCTACGAGGTTTTCAGCGGGTTCAGCAGTTATCTGACCGCCCGGCTCGTCGGCGACGAGGCCTTCCGCCGGCTTACCGTGAAACTGGCTGCTTGAAGCGATCACAACACACCCTGTTGCGATAATAAACGGGATGAACAGGCCCGTTGAAAGGTCGAAAATCGCCAAACCGCGGAAGTGTTTGTCCCAGCCTTTGCGGAGCATAGAATAGGGCAGCAGGAATGTCATGTTAATACCTACCGCTGTTGCAGCGGAGCTTATCATAACGTCACGCTGCTGGCCTACAATCATGTTGGTCCAGAAAGACTGGAACTGTCCGGAAACTCTTTCTATGTGAGGCATTATATAATCCGTCGGCTTGACGAACAGGCTCAGGTCGGGAATCAGGCCGCTGAGAATTTCGCCCCAGCGAATCTTTCCTTCGATGCTGAGCTTGATGACGACGCCGAGGAAGCACAGCACAATCATGCTGACTATTGTCTTAATCAGAATCTCGAATATCTTCGTACCCTTGCCGCCGGCACCGTATGTCAAAGTAAATGTGAGGCAGATTGCGAGGAAGATTGCACCGGCGATCATTTTACTGGGTACTTCCGCCATGGCTTGCGTTCCGAGAATTCCGGGCAGGATGTTCTGGCGCAGTGCTGCGGTGCCCAGGGCAAACTGTGGAAGTGACCATACGAGGTTTGCCATCATCGAGGCAATCAGCCAGCCCCAGCCTAATACCGGGCTAACATGGTTGTTAATCGCATGCAGAGGACGCTCTCCGGACGAGAGTGTTACATACGCGATGGCGCTCATCATAATAATGCCTAAAATCATTGCCAGCGGTTGGAGCCACATAAAGCTAAAGCCGACCAGCACGCCCAGGTACAAACTTGACGACAGCGAGCCGCCGCCTAAGGTGATGCCGCTCTGAAGCCAACCGGGCCCTGATAATTTCATATAAGCCTTTAAGAGCGCCCCTTTACCTTTGCGCTGACCATCCAAAATCAGTTGGCGGTCCTTTTCGATACGCGGGTTCATGTGCATTACTTGCTGCTCCTGGGCCTGCGGGTTTTGTTCAGTTTCGTTTGGCGACATATGTTTACTCTCCTGTATTAAACATTCCTACCTGTGTTCTTAGACAGAATATATTCTTTTGTTTTTAAGACTGCTTGAGGGTCTGTTTCAAACGGCAGACATCCTGTCCCAATGCAAACTTTCCTTCTATTGTTGGCCAGTTCGAATACTCTGTCAACTTCCTTTTCGAGAACTCCGAAATTTTTTGCAGTAATAGGTCTCGGGTCCATATTGATTCTGACCATCACGTCGGGGTATCCCTGCATTATGTCCATAAACATTTTTTGGTTTGTTCCGGCCGGGCAACAGACGTATCCGGTCCCTGTCTGGAGAATCGAATCAAGAATCGGGGCTGTGTCACCACCCATAATGCAGGGAACAGGATGGCCGACAGCCGCCGCCGTTTTTTCCATAGTTTCTTTGAGAGCGTCAAATTCGATTTTTTTGAAGTCCTGAGGCGATAATAACGGCGGAGTTGCCGCCGATTCAAAGAATGCGATATCCAGACCCTGTCGAACGACTTCTTTGCAAAACTCTACCTGCCCGGCCACGAGGTGACTTAGCATACGGGCAACCAGGTCAGGGCCGGTCATAATCTCGCACAACAGGTTCTCAAATCCCATTAGATTTGTAGCCAGTGAGAATGGTCCGCTCAATGGAATTCTGACATCCGCCTCGGGACATTCATCAGCAATGCGCCGGGCGGCTTCTATAACCATCGGAATACGACCGGCGGTTTTTGGATTAAACGGCTCCAGGGTCATTAGTTCTTTTGATGTGGAATATGGATGCCTGACAATGGCGGGAACGCCGGTGCCGGCGGGCCTGTCAACTGTTGCGCCGTACGCTTCGGCTTCAAGGTTGTAAATGTCTATACCTACCACGATAGGGTGATGATTGTAGAGATGGAATGTTTCAATGTGAGCTTGTGAAAGCAGCCGGCCGTTGCGCGATACTTCCCAGGGGGATTTACCGATAACTCTGGCAGCGTGTTCATATACTGAAGGACAGAACTGCACGTGCGTTGATTCCTTTCTTTATAAACATAAGGGCGTTAAAGTTTGCTTCTGCGTTCAATTTCCCGAATAACCGCCGAGTTGTCCAAATCTCCGTCGCCTGCTTCAATTGCTTTTTTCAAAACATCTAAGTGCACACTCGACAGAGGCAATTCCTGGTCGAGCTTTTCAGAGTACTTGAGGATAATTGAAACGTCTTTGTGGTGCTGGCTAAGTCTGCCTTCTGTGGTGAAATCAGCGTCTAACATCTTTTTGCCCTTGACGTCCATAGCGGCCGAGTAGGCTGGCGTAACTTTTAGCAGTTCAAGAAAGGCCTTTGAGTCGAGGCCCAATTTACTCGCAAAAACAAGCCCTTCGGCTAATGCCAGGCGGTTTAAACCAAGAATCAAATTACTCGCGAGCTTGGCCCGGGAGCCGTTTCCCGAAGCGCCTAAGTAAAATACCTCCGCAGCGAGCGTTTGAAAAATATCCATACACTTTTCATACGCAGTTTTATCACCACCGACCATAAATGTTATTTCTTTGTCTTTGACCTGTCGGCTGGAGCCGGAAAAAGGGGCGTCCAGAAAATAAATATCCTTTTTTGCGAGTCGTTGTGCCAGTGCCGCCGTTTCATCGGGATCGCCGGTGGTCGTATCAATTAGATATCTCGGAGATGTTTTAGCCTCTAAAATTCCATCGGGGCCTTCGACAACTTTCAGTACCACATCCGTGTTCGGAAGCGATAGTATTACACGGTCTGTTTGTTCGACCACCTGTGCGGGATTATCTACGGCTTTTGCCCCCAACTGCTCAAGGTGCTCGCACTTTGCCGGGGCAATGTCGAAACCGACAACATCGAACTGCTCGGAAATCAGACGCTCTGCTATCTCCTGCCCGACAAGGCCAAGACCAATAAGTCCGATTTTCGAAGTCACTCTAATTGTCCTTTTGTTTTATTTAAGGATCGCCAGCATCACAAGGACACAGGCCAGACATATTGCTAATGTTATCACAAATCCGACCCAGGACTGGCGAGATGGCTTAACGATAAAAAGTCCGCTGCCGGTCAGTAAGCGCTTGTGTCGAGGGACGGCCTCATCGAGAGGCAAAGCCAGTTTATCCTCCTGACCGATTGGGGTATAAATCTTCGCGAAGAATTTTTCGATTGTCTCTCGGTTCGGCGGCTTTGTTATAAGACTCCCGATTACACCGGCAAGTATGCCAACCACGATTGGAACGCCAATAGTAATGTCCCTGCTGCAGTCGAGAACATAACGGCTGACAAGAAACGTGCTCGAAGCCAGAATCGTACTGGAAAACATCCCTGCTGCGTTCATGCGAGGCCAGAGAATTCCCATTGCCGTGGAGATTCCTACCAGGCTAAGGATGTTGAAATAATCGAGGATTGTTTTTACGAGGCTGCTCCTCATCAGGATCGCCGCGGCAAGTGCCGAAAAAGCGATGAAAACTCCAATAATACGGGTCATACGCACCAATTGCTTCTCATCGGCATTGGGATTTATGAAAACGCGATATATATTTTGAGAGAAAAGCCCCGCGACTGTCACCTGTACCGCATCGCCGCTGGACATAGCAGCTGCCATTACACAGGCGAGCATTATACCCTGGAGTCCGGGCTTCAATAAGTTGCGAATCGCATCGCCAAAGGCGGCGTCTTTATTTATCTCCGAACCCGTGTTGAGCAGATATGCCAGCCAGCACAAGCCAAGCACGCACCAGCCGATTGTACACACGCGTTTGAGGATGTTGCCATAAGTAAAGCCGATTCGCCCTTCCCATTCGGTCTTGCCCGCCGCACATACGCTCATCAGGTGTGGAAATGCCAGTGCCGTCAGCGGAGCGTTGATACTCAGCAGAAGAACGGTAAGTAAACTGAATTGTTTTGAGTCGAATAAGCTCAGGTAACTGTTTTCCTGCGCTGCTAATGTCGCCCGCATACCTGCCAGGCCGTCCACACGACTAAGTGCAATAGGAATGGCAATGAACGACAGGGCGATAATCATGAAGCCCTGAATCATATCGGTGCGGATAGCCGCGATTATACCGCCCCAGTAGCTGTAGATTATGAATACTACTGTGGTGACAAATAAGATTCCAAAGAACCACATATCACTATTCTGCACCGTGGCTTTGCCCATCACGCCCTGAACAGTGCGGGTTGTGGCAAGCATGACTCCCGCTAAGAATACAATCATCCCGACCGACGCGACGATAATATACAGCACACTGGCAGACCTGCCGAAACGCTCCCGAAAAAAGTCGGCCATAGTCAGGCAGCGCATTCGCCGGATTATCGGCGCGATAATCCAGTAGAAGGGCGTTCCGAACAGCCACATCCACGAGACCCAGATACCGGAGGCCCCGCTTACGACACCCTGGCTCATTACCCCGGCCACATTGCCCGGATGCGTGCCGGCGCCGAACGCGTGCATCACCATCATCGGCCAGCCGAACTGGCGGTTGCCCAGCAGGTAGCCCTCCTGGTTGTGAATACCCTTCTTGCTCCACCAGCCCATAAGGAGCATTCCGACGAAATATAATACGAGCACAATCCAGATTGCGTAGTGTAAACCAAGAAACTCCATAGCTGCTCCTTATCCGTGGTTTGCAACTTGTTAAAACGTTTGAATGGGAACTTCTGTCCCGGTTTTTTCGGCCGAGATATAAGCACTGTAAATAGTCGAGATGCAGTCGGCGGCCAGGTCGCTGGTGCTTTCCAGGCTGTCACCATAAGCGATGGTCCTGTAGAAGGCCTCCATTTCCTGTGGATAGCCTGTGAACCAGTCCTCATCGGGCGACGGATTCGACCAGCCCTGTTTGGTGCCTGTTTTTTCCACTGTGTAAATATCGGAGAAATAAGATTCGACCGGATTGTAAGTTTTCATTGCCGTGTTCGGATTGATATTGCAGATTGTCCGGTGATTGTTTGCCGATACTTCGAGCCAGTTGTGAATGCCGCCTAAAACGATATCGGAAGCGAATATGTCGGCGAGAGTGCCGTCTTCGAAGATAACGTGCATTAAAGAAAAGTCATCGATATCGTGGTAGTCGCATCGGATATGGCCCTTGTCTTCGAATTTTTCCAGCCGGGTAAGAGCGGCTGTGCGCGCGGATACCGCTTTGGGACGTATCGGTTTGCCGTTGCGTGCGTTTCCTTCAACGCATTTTAGATAAAGCGCCGCCGTCAGCGGGTGACATCCTTTGCCTATCATCACACCGCCCCCGGAAAACTTCCAATAGGCATAAGTCTTGGCGTGTGAGCCGGAGTGTGCCTCTTCGCCGTGAATCCAGAGAATCTGCGCACCGGTTTTTTCGATAATCTCCCGCTCCTTTTGAATAGACGGTGCATAAATCCAGTTCTCGGCGTAAAGTATCCGGCCTTTGCTTTTCTTTTCCGCATCGAGCATCCGCTTGATACTCGCAAGGGAATGGTCGAGTGCATCCTGCTTTGGGAAAGTATCGCCGTTGAAATCTTCCGAGCCGTCACCGAAATAGCCGGTGAGCGGTTTTTCCACGATGGCGAACTTGTCCTTCTCAAGAGCGGCTACCGCAATGGATTCATGGGCCACCGGCGGAGTACAGACGTGGATGACATCGACTTTATCGATTAGCTTTTCCATGCTGTCATAAGCGACAATGTCCCGCTTGTCCGCATAGGATTTCGCTTGCTCGGTGTCGGTTGAGAATACACCTTCGACCTCAACATTGGTGTCGTGGACTTTTTTCAAACATTCGAAATGAAACGTTGCCGCAAAGCCGGCGCCGATAATGCCTGTACGAATGGTCTTCTTGTTCATCTAAGACTTCCTTTCGGGAAAATTCAAAATTCTAAAGTTAGGGAGCATCCTGTCGCTGGTGTTTGCGAATATCAGTTAATGGCAATGCACCGCGAGGCCCGATTCTGCTGCCGAAAATTTTTATACCGCCTAATCGGCCTCGGAATTGCCGGTCCTTGCCACTCTGATGGATACTTTCATTGTAGTTGCCGATTGTAAGAGTACCGCTTCCTTTGCCCGTATCGCCGCGGTTATAACTGGTCGTTCTATCGAGCTTGGCCGGCGTATCGGCGTCACCGAAGTACCAGCGAACATTGTCCTTTGCTCTGGTTGCATCATACGTAACTGCGAAGAAAGTCCACTGCCCGATACGCAGTTTTTTCGATGAGCTGTCGTTTTTGATACGGTCGGGCCATTCGTTGACCGCAAGACGAAGCTGTCCATCCTGAAGACAAACCATATCTATACCTGAGTGACTATAGTTCAGGTTGAACACAATGCGGTTACCGCCGCTTCCTGTCTTTAAGCTGGAGGGATTTGCCCAGCCTAAAATAGTAAAAGAACGTAATCCTTCCATTGCCTCGATAGGTTTGTCGCCGACCGAAATCCATTTCCATGGCTCGCCGTCACCGAAGTCATAAAATCCGTTTTTTGCTCGAACAATCCTGCCATGAAGCTTCGTACGTGGGCTATCGCCATCCTTGCTTCCGAGACGCACTATGGGTAAGTCGGTCGCCCGGTCCGAAACGATAGATACAACAGTACTGGTAGAGAGTCCATCATCGTCGGTAACAATCAGCGTTGCTGTGTATAGACCCGGTTTCTCATAAATGTGCACTGGATTAGGCCTGGATGAGGAAGTTCCATCTCCGAAATCCCAGCGAAGCCGGTATTTGGTCGGTGTCGAAAATTTCACTTTAACAGGAGCAATACCTTCGGTTGGATTGGCAGATGCTTTTACGTTAGGCCGCATTTTCTCGCCCGATGCGTAAACGGACAATCTAAGGAGGTAGTTGGCTTTTGGCGGGGTAAAGCTGAAACGGCCCGGGCTGGCATTGTTTAACGGAGTGACAGTCATGTTCCATGTGTCGATACCGTCAACCTTGTATGCCCTTGAGCCAGGAAGCTCTAAGGTTATAGCTGTAGGTGTGCTAAAGTATATGAAATAAAGCTCGCCTGTTTTGGAAAGGACATAGTTGCCGGCTGAGAGTTCGCGAGGTTCCATCTCGGCAAACGGTGTCGGGGCCATTATCTTTTTCAGGAAGGCAATTCTGGCCGGGCTTTGCCCGCGCAGCACACCGCCTTTTGACCACCATAGCAAGTCTTTGGGGTGCTTGTAAGTTTCGCCGTGCCCGACATAACAACCACCGATGGT
>CBDURK010000052.1:0-12328 GCA_965369645.1 uncultured bacterium
CCATCCGGCCCTTCCTTACTGGTATATTCCGGCTGTTGCTTGAAAAGCTGTTCAGCCCTTGACTTTTTGGCGAGATGGATTGCCTTTCGCACCGTGGCCCGATAAAGATATGCCGTCCAGTTTATCTGGCCGTCATACTTGTGCCATCGTCGCCATATTCCAAGAAATACTTCCTGATGTACGTCCTGGGCTTTATGAGTATCGCCCAGAATCCGAAGCGCAGTGTTCAGCACCTGTGCGCTGTGGTCGTTAATCAGTGCCTTGAAATCCTGTTTCAACACGTTTTACTTTCGAAAAATTGAGCTATGCACAGCTTCGATATACGGCTTCTCGCATATCTATAATTATAGAGGCTCGGAATGAAATTTCGTTTACAAAAAAACTGATATCGATAACTTTTTTTTAAGACTTCTCCTGCGGCCGATAACAAACA
This sequence comes from uncultured bacterium, assembly GCA_965369645.1. Taxonomy (GTDB): domain Bacteria; phylum Planctomycetota; class Phycisphaerae; order Sedimentisphaerales; family Anaerobacaceae; genus NIOZ-UU13. The sequence goes on from CBDURK010000052.1 coordinate 434, forward strand.
TGCTTTCTCCGTCACTGTTGAGTCCGAACCAATGCAGATAATAGAAAAATAAAATTTTAGCAATTTTTTTTTGTCTTGATTTGTAAACTGCTAAAGCGATTTTATTGGACAGTGAAATAAGTGATAAACATTGTTTCGCTGCTCAGACTATATATGGTAGTCGAAGCAAATGCGGTTCGGCTATATGGTGGTTTGGGTTATGGGTCGTTACAGCGGTTGTTGTATGGTAGGCTAAAGAAAAATTATGCTCCCTGTCGATATTGCGTAGGTTGATATTTATTTTACGACTTTTGAAGGAACATTGCTTATGAGTAAAAGGGAGTTGATAGACTACATTTGTGAAATCAACAGAAGTGCCAAGCCGGAATTTCTCGCCAATTTTTCAGAGGAAGATCTCAACGCTTATCTTGAGCATCTGATGGAGTTGGATTTGGAAGAATTGGTTGTTTGCAGCTAAGCGTATATGTGGTAGTGCCGGAAAACGCTTAAGCAGAAATACCCGCGCTTATACAATTTCCATCTTATCAGCTTAACTCCAGACACAGGGCCCAGAAAGTTATTTTGGCCGCAAGAAGGTGTAATGTGCCATCCTCTCCACAATTTCTCTCCGGCTTGTTAGCTGGTAAGGAGTTCTCGGATTTCCTGCTGTTCTTATTCACTTTTGGGTGTGTATGTAAAAAGCACTGGTGACGGTGCTTTGTCAGCAGTAACGATAGCTTTCGACGGTATCTCGACAATACTGTTTTGCTTAAACTCGAGCAGCATCGGCACATAATCCCTTGGGATGCAAAATACAAAGTCAATCCACTTTTCCCTGGCGTTATTTTTGAAGTCATCTTTACGGTCTAATTTTATCTCAGTGCTTACCTGCATCTGGTTTGCCGCCTTCAAATGTCCGATGGGGTAAATGTTTATTCCCGGTCCGGTTAATGGCTCATCGCCGTATCCTTGCCGTTTACAGATGAGTCTTAATTGAGAAAGTATAAATGAGCCGCCGTTTATCTTTGGTTTGGACGGACTTAGTGCGTTACTTTTTATTCCCACTCGAACTATTGTAGGTTGATAATCGTTGCTGACAGGCCCGGGCATAGATATTGACTTACCGGTTGCCTCATCCTTAAGTTTGCATTGACGGTTCAGGTCCGAAACAAGTTGGCTTATCTGTTCGTTCAGGCTTTCGGGGGCCGGCCAGACAGCCGGCTCTGTCGGTTTTGGCAGGCTTATCGCCGGAACTTTACTGGTGACAACTGGAGTGCCGGAAAGCTGCTTGTTCAGATGAATCTGATCGAGGAAGTCCGGATGGATAGTAGCGAAACTTCTTTTGCCGCTCAAGCTGCCCTTACTTATGATTCCGAACAGACCTGTTGCAAAGCCATCTGCATTTAGTAGAACTTTTTTACGTTTCCCGTCAAAACGCTGATAGGGGTACTTGTTTGGTAATGGCGCCATCCCAAGTGTCGTAAGTAAAAATCCCGACAGTAAAAGGCCCAGGATAATTCCGCACACAACACGCCCGATTCGCTCGGGTAGAAATCCTAAATCAACCGGTTGATGGTGTGTTAGAAATATCATACCTGTTTGCAAAGCTCCGAAGACTATAATAAAGAGTAAGGCAAAACAGAGCGGCTGCGCCCATGGCACAATGGATAGGAATTTACCGGCGTCACCCCGGTTGATGAAGACGTTTGCCAGAACCTCGAAGAAGCCAAACGCAGCTATACCTGCGCAAATAGCGATTATTATCGTTGCAAATGCCCTGATAAATGTGCCTTTGAAATACTGGAATGCTGCACATCCCAATATTATTATCACCACTAATAAGCTGGCCATTACAATATCTCCTTTTTAGCGTTCCGTAATTCGACTGTAATTCACGGCCCACTAACAATTACTTTGTTTTTTTTGCCCGGCCTGTTGAAAGCACCCGGATCATTTCATTTATTGTTACGGTCCCACTGATAACTCTTCTTAGTGCCTGTTCCTGCAAATAGAGCATTTTTGCACGTCTGAATTGAGTGCCGATTTCCGGCAGTGACCTCGTTTGTATCAGAGCCTTTCTTAACTCTTTGTTTAGTGTGATCATTTCGAAAATGCCAATCCTGCCGAAATGGCCTGTTCCCTGACATTTTTCACATGTGGTAGCTTTGCCGCGTTTGTCGTACAAGACCTTGCCTGCCCTGTAAAGAACTTTGGTTTTTTCTGCGCTGATATTAAACTTTTTCAAAAGCTCCTTGTCCGGCGTATATGCCTGCTTGCATTCACTGCAAAGTATTCTGACCAACCTTTGATTACTAATGCCGAGAAGGGTGCCCGCAGCCAGATTCCTGTCGTTGACGAATTTCATCCATTTGGCATATGCCTGGATCACACTGTCAGCTTTGATGGTAACATAAACAAGTTTGCCGTCTGCGGCGGCAGTACAGGCAACCTGAGCAGTCTCGGCATCTTCGCATTCGCCAATACCAACGACATCCGGACCCGTTCGTATTAACGTTTGCAGCTTTTTGGCGAATGTTGTTGTGCCTGTGTCACTGAGACTGAAAGTGTTTTGAGATATATTCGGAATCTTATGAGATGCCTGTCTTTCAAGAGTGCTTACATGGTTGATGAATGCGTCATGATTACGCAGAAATGCATAGAGCGTTGTTGTTATGCCGCTTTTTGCCGGGCCGCTTATTATATATACACCCTGCTTAATCTTGTTGAATCTGGCTAACTGTTCGTGCTGCTCGGGCATTAAGCCGATTTCGTTTAGCCTTGGCAGTTCTTCATGTGATACATCTTTGAGTCTGACCTGTTCCCCTGCGGTTGAGCCGGCCGTGGTCACTTCCCACTCGGTATAATTTTCACCCTTAGCGATCTTAAATGCACCTTTTTGGGGTTTTCGCTTTTCTTTAGTGTCCAGGTCTGCAAGGTTTTTGACGAAGTGAATAAAAAACTTCATTTGCTCTTTGCCTATGCTTGGCTGTTTAAGTACCGAGCCGTCAACATAATATGCTATGCTATAGTCTTGAGGTGTGGGGGAAAAGGCTATACTGCTTGCCCTTCGCCAGAGGGCATCACTCAGAATTTCATAAGTTGTTTTAAAGCCGAAATATTCTGGTGTTCGAGGTTCGGGAATTGGAATTTCATTTTTGTTTGCTGTTATAAAGGTATAGTTCTTTAGATGTGCAATTTTTTTATCTTTGCTTTCGAGCAGGTTTTTGATGTGGTCAACAGTAAGCACTTTATCGAAATCCAATGCCAAAGAATTTCGGTGCTTAACATAAGCCAGAGCTGATCCTCCGACAGCTATCAAATAGAGCAGCATCCCGACGATAAACACAGGCGTAAGAAGCCAGATTATTACCCCAACAACTCCGGCACCAAGAATAATAGTTGTCCAGAAAACCTCTTTTGTCTCGATTGCCTTGGCGTCATGGAAAACCCAGGTCAGCAGCGGTATCCATGCAAAAAACATAATCAGGAAAATGATAAACTTGAATATTGAAATATAGCCACCGTATCCGATAGCTGCTAATAATAAATCCGGCATAAGATGCTCCGTTAAATCTTACAAAATGCCACTGGCTGTGGTCTTGATACCTTTTAGTGCCATTTTTAGTTCATCTTTATTTGGTGCGTGTTTATATGCTTCCTTCGGGTCAATAGAACCTTCGTTCACCAGTTCGCAAAGGTGATATGTAAGGTCCTGCATACCTTCTTCTATAGAGCTTCGTATAACACTGGGCAAATCAGCTTCACGGTCTTCGGAAATCAGTTTTCTGACCGATGCGTTTGCAATTAGAATCTCAACTGCGGGTATCCTGTCCACTCCTTCTTTCAGACATGGCACCAATACCTGACTGACGACTGCTTTAATTGCGATACTTAAAGACTGTCTTACAAGGTCTCGTTCGTTTTGTGGGAATAGATCCAAAAGACGATGAATGCACTGGGACGCATTAGCCGAGTGCATCGTCCCGAAAACAAGATGCCCTGTTTCTGAGGCCCTCATTCCCGCGCTTACGGTTTTGGCATCCCGCATCTCGCCGATGAAAACCACATCGGGGTCCTGACGCATCAGATACGTCAATGCCTCATTAAAGTCTTTGACGTCAAGCCCTATTTCTCTCTGTGAAACTATCGATTTGGCGTCCTTAAACAGATACTCGATAGGATCTTCGATTGTAATGATATGACACGAGCGAGTATAGTTGATGTGGTCTATCATCGAAGCGATTGTAGTGGTTTTGCCGCATCCTGTTGGGCCTACTACGAGAATCAGCCCCTGCCTGGTCTCACATATCTGTTCAAGTGTCTTCGGCAAGTGCAGCTCTTCAAACGGTGGGATGACGGTGTTGACACGTCGGGCGGCAAGGCTGATCATTCCTCGCTGGCGAAATATATTTGTCCGGAAACGATGTTCATCTTCTATTTCGTGAGCAAAGTCCAGTGTGCCATTCTCCAGAAAAGACTCTTTCTGGGCAGGGCTTAGTATCCCGTAAACTAATTCCTCGATCCTTTGTGCCGTCATTACTTCGCCTGTAGTATTTTTCAACTCTCCGAAAAGGCGCAGTTTCGGCGGCTGCCCCACCTTAAGGTGCAGGTCACTCGCCCTTGTTTTGATAGCGGCCCTGAAAAACTTATTCAATTCAGGCTCATGCTCAGAACCTGCCTGGCTGTCAATAGGTTGTTCCGTGGGCATAATTACCCTTAACTCCAAAGCTTATAAACTAATTGTTTCTGCCACTACCAACTCAACTGACGGCTGAAGTCTGACAGAAAACCTCTTACCATAAGGTTTGTAAAGACAAACCCTTATACGACTATATTATAAAATTTTAAGCCCTTTGTCAAGCTTGATGCCTGAACAATATTGAATTTCATTACAAATCACAGGCCGGGTTGGCCCTCTCCCGGTAAATGCCTGCTTTACGGGCTTTTTCAGCCTCAATCGGCCAATGGCGTACCTGGAGAAAAACTGCAATTCTTTTCAAATAAATATTTGACAAGCCGGTTATATCGTGTTAGAGAATTGGGGACATTACAAGGAAGTAATCTAAATACAGGGGTGGATTTATGGAAGTGGAGAACAAAGAACTTTCAGACCGGGAAAAGGATGAAGCGTCGATAAAACTCCTCAGAAAGCTTCGGGAGCAGTTGTACTCTTCCGACGCATCGAACAGACGGCGGGCCGCTTATAAATTGTCCTGGATGCAGGAGGATGGATTAGACATCTTAAAAGCTGTCTTGTTCGGGAATTGTCCTGTACCATCGAAAAACGCTGCTGCTTATGGTCTTCGAAAAATGCGGGGCAGAATGAAAAAAATGGCTCTGGAGGTTTTGGAACAGGGCCTCAAACATCGCGATAATGCTATTAGGGGAATATGCAGAAACGCGCTGCAGATGTTAGGACAGAAGGTGCCAAAAATGGCTGCTCCCAAAAGACCACCGGTATCACATTTGGCAATTAGGGAACTGCCGAGTAGAAACCGCCCGGGCAGAAGGGTAGTTAACCGACGAACACGAAGATAACAGCTTGCGGCAAAGTCAGAAACTTGTCTTGAAACAGACAGAGCGAGCAATAACAACGTACCCTCTGTACTCACGTTGCCAACAGCAGTGTCAAAGTCATATAGATTGCTACGCTTATTGAGTCGTTTGCGGTTGTAACTAATGGCCCTGAGCTTATCGCCGGGTCTATATGGATTCGGCGGAATAAAAACGGCAGAAACAAACCAAGCGTTGTCGCTACCATTATTGCCGAGAACATAGCCGTTCCGAAAGCACACACAAGCTGAATAGACTTTATTGTGCTTTCCAGGTCTTTCAGGTTAAGCAGGATTGCGCATGCAACACCCCCTATAATTCCACAGCTCAAAGCCACAAGAACAGCGATGCGAACTTCGCGTGCGAATACTTGTCTCAATCTCAATGCCGCAAGGTGGCCTGTTGCCAGTCCCGAAACTACAATCGCCGAAGTTTGCAGGCCGGCGTTCCCGCTGATAGCCGCAATCATCGGAACAAACAAGATCGCCGCAGTATAAACAATAGAAGAACCTTCCCCAAATTTATTGTAGAAAAACATCAGGACAAGAGCTGTTACTCCCGTGCCGATTAAACAAGGTAAAAGCCACGTCATCCGAATCCTGGCTGCGTTAAAAACCGACGCCGTATCCAATTCGTCCGCGTCCGTACCTGCCATCGTGTACAAGTCCTCTGCAGCTTCTTCCTCCGCAACCTCGATGATACGGTCGGCTGTGATTCGTCCGACTAACTTGTTATCGTTCTCCAGGACCGGTGCTTCAATCAAATCATTCTTGCTGAATATATTCCGAACTTCCTCCTGGTCCATATCGACGGTAACGTAAATCGTATCAGGGTCAACTAAGTCACCTATCCTCGTTTCTTCCGACCGGGTCAACAGAAATCTAATTCGAACATCACCAACAAACCTGCCGTTCTTATCCACAACGCATACTGAAAAGAAATCTTCGTCAATCTCAGCAGAACGAATCTTATTGACGGCCTCAGCGACTGTTGCATCCTCAGATACACTTATCACGGCCGTGTCCATAATCCCGCCCGCTGAATCCTCCGAGTAGCTCATCAGCTCTTTAATCTCAGCAGATTCCTCAGGAGGTATGCTTTCGAGCAGTTCAGCCCTTTCTTCTTCGGGCAGTTCCGAAAGAACGTCGGCAGCGTCATCAGGGTCAAGTTCGCTGACAAGCCTGCTCAGCTCCTCATCTTTGAGCAGATCGAAAAGCTCAGACCTGGTCGCCTCATCGACTTTTTCCAGAACCTCCGCCGAAGTCGGCTTGTCCATAGCATCGAAGATAACACGTCTTTGCTCATTATCCACAAGTTCCACGACTTCTGCTATATCACTGCTTCTCTGATTGCTGAGCAGTTCCCTAAGCGCTGATTTATCTTCGGATTCAAGGAAGGGCTCGATTTGATGCACTAATTGTTTTTGTTCATCTGCCATTAAACCTCTTTAGTTGTTCCTGTTTCGTTCAAAATACGACTCACGAATTCACCCTCCTGCGGCATAAAATAACGCAATTTCTTTTACTAAGCAACAATTTTACTTACACAAATCAGTTTTATTGAGCTTTGCGTTATCAGGAACATCAGGCCGAAAAGGCGAGACCTTTGATACTGGCTATTTTGGGAATGATTAATCAGATGGTAGGTCTTCGTCGAAGGCGTATGCTATTCGCTGGTATCGAGGATTGTCATAAACGCTTCCTGCGGTATCTGGACGTTACCAACGCTTTTCATCCGCCTTTTTCCTTCTTTTTGTTTTTTAAGCAGCTTCATCTTACGCGTTACATCACCGCCGTACAGTTTTTGCGTTACGTCTTTACGGAAGCCTTTGATAGTTTCTCTTGCGATGATTTTGCCGCCGATAGCAACCTGCAAAGGTATTTCAAACTGGTGCCTGGGTATAGCTCTTCGCAGCTTTATTATCAGCTTACGGCCGCGGGCCTCTGCTTTACTGCGATGGACAATCAAACTCAGGGCATCTACTGCAACCTTGTTTACGAGAATATTAATCTTAACGAGGTCGCTGGTCTGGAAGCCTGTAAACTCGTAATCCATCGTCGCATAGCCTCGGCTGATACCTTTGAGAAGATCATAAAAATCATATACGATTTCGGCAAGAGGGGCTTTATACTCAAGCATAACCCTGGTTGTGCTCAGATAATCTGTCTTTAAGAGCTTGCACCGCCTCGATTCGGCAAGTTTCATAATCGCCCCGATTGTGTCCGTTGCGGTTATAATCTCAAGGCGAACAAAAGGCTCGCGAAGCTCTTCGATGTGGCTCGGATCAGGCAGTTGACCGGGCGATTCTATCCTCTTAATGGCATCGTCCTTTGTCAGTATCTCGTAACTGACTGTCGGAGCGGTCTGAATAACCTCTATATCATTCTCACGCTCCAGCCGTTCCTGTACAATCTCCATATGCAGCAGACCAAGGAAACCGCACCGGAAGCCAAAGCCAAGTGCCGGTGAATTCTGCGGGCTGAATGAGAAACTGGCATCATTAAGAGTAAGCTTGTCAAAAGCGTCCCTCAGCCTTGAATAATCTGTGTTGTTACCCGGATAAAAATCTGAAAATACCATCTGCATCGGCGCTATATAACCGGGTAAAGGTTTTGATGCCGGTTTGGTATAATCTGTAATTGTGTCTCCTATTGTCACATCAGCCAGCTCGCGAATATTTGCGATAAGATAACCGACCTCTCCTGTGCCGAGCCTGTCAACCGCAGTCATCTCAGGTTTGAATTTGCCCAGCTCGGTAATAGTATAAATTCTGTCGCTGCGCATAAAGCTGACCTTTTGCTTGATATTCAGGCAGCCGGCAAAAACTCTGACATAACATATCACACCCCTGTACTGGTCACAGTGACTGTCAAAGATTAATGCCGCGGTCGGCTCATCGCCTTTGTCCTCCGGCGCAGGAAGAAATGTCACAATAGCTTCGAGAAGCTCATCAACTCCCAGGCCGCTCTTTGCGCTTATATTAAAACACTCATTGGCACTGATGCCGAGAACATGATCGATCTCTTCGGCAACCCGGGGGGGGTCTGCTGCGGGCAAGTCAATCTTGTTGATTACGCTTAAAAGTTCAACATCGTTTTCAACCGCCAGATAAGCGTTAGCCACGGTCTGTGCCTCAACGCCCTGGCTGGCATCGACCACGAGTAATGCGCCCTCGCAAGCGGCCAGTGCCCGTGAAACCTCATAATGAAAATCAACATGCCCCGGGGTGTCAATCAGGTTCAGCATATATGTTTTGCCCTGATGTTCGTAATTCATCGTTACCGCTGAAGCCTTGATGGTTATTCCCCGTTCGCGTTCGAGGTCCATATTGTCAAGAAGCTGATCTTGCTTTTGACGATCGGTAATCGTACCGGTCAGCTCAAGCATACGATCAGCCAGAGTGCTCTTGCCGTGATCGATATGCGCTATAATCGAAAAATTTCGTATATGTTCCGTACTCATTTCGTATGTCTTCAAATGTTGCCGGGACCTGAGTTTACATAAGACAATATCTTGCCCGGTCAGATTTAATATTAAGAGAATGCACGGCTGTGTCGCCGCCTGTCTGTTTCTTTTAAGAGCCTTTTGCGTATTCGTATCGAAGATGGGCAAATCTCTACAAGCTCATCTTCCTGAAGATACTCCATCACAGCCTCAAGACTCATCTTTCTTGCGGGCCTTACCCTGGCGGAATCGTCTTTACCCGACGCCCGAACGTTGGTAAGCTGCTTGCTTCTTACGACGTTGACAGGTATGTCCTTTTCCTTGCAGTGTTCCCCGACTACTTGTCCTTCATATACTTTTTCTCCGGGTTCGACAAAAAATATACCCCGGTCGTATAAGGCGTCAAGGGCATAGGCGGTAACTTGTCCTGTTGTGGTTGCAATCATAACGCCGGCCTTTCGCTGAGGTATTGCTCCCCTCATCAGCTCGTATCTTTCGAATGTATGATGCATAATAGCTCTGCCCTGCGTCGCATTCATCATCCTGGCGTTAAGACCGAAGAGTCCCCGCGAAGGTATCAAAAATTCCATGTGAATAAAATCGTCTGTGCCGCTTTTGGAATCTATTTTAATTATTTCACTTCGTCTGTCGCCCAGAAGACTCATCACGGAATTCTGGCAATCCAATGGGCAGTCCACAGCAAGTAATTCTATCGGCTCATGACGTTTATCATCGACTATTCTCAGAATTACATTCGGCTTACCCACACAAACCTCATACCCTTCACGCCGCATAGTTTCCAGCAAAATCCCAAGATGCATCAGTCCTCTACCCGAAACATTGAATTCTTCCGGACTCTGCCCGGCTTCCACTCTTAATGCAACGTTCTGCTGAAGCTCCTTTTCAAGTCTTTCACCAATCTGCCTGCTCGTTACATATTTGCCGTCTCTGCCCGCGAACGGCCCGTCGTTAATCCTGAATGTCATTGACATCGTCGGCTCATCAACAGAGATAACCGCAAGCCTCGAAGGTTTATCCGCACAGGCAATCGTGTCACCAATCTCAACAGGATTAAGCCCTGATATCGCACATATATCACCGGCCTGAACCTGTGGAACCTGCTTTCGGCCAAGTCCGTGAAATTGATGAATCTGCATAACTTTTTGCTGCGTATGCAGTCCCTCTGAGTCGATGACAGTAACTTTCTGGCCTTCGCTTAGATGGCCTGAAAAAATCCTGCCTATTGCTATACGTCCGACATAATCCGAATATTCCTGATTGGTCACCAGCATTTGCAGAGGAGCATCATGGATAATCTTTGGGCAGGGAACATTATTTATTATGGCGTTGAATATCACCTGCATATTGTCGGTTTTCTTTTCAATGTCTGTCGTCGCCCATCCGTCTCTTGCAGATGCATATATCAATGGAAAATCAAGAGCTTTATCATCGGCCCCAAGCTGAACAAGCAAATCGAATACTTCATTCACGACATCATCAGGCCTGCTGTTTGGGCGGTCAACCTTGTTGATAACAATTATGGGCCGAAGCTTATGCTCAAGCGCCTTGGTCAGCACAAATCTTGTCTGGGGCATCGGCCCTTCGAAGGCGTCAACCAAAAGCATCACACCGTCTGCCATTTTCAAAACCCGTTCAACCTCGCCACCAAAATCAGCATGTCCCGGCGTGTCGATTATATTAATTTTATATTCGTCGCCTTTACTGTCCGTATAGTTAATCGCGCAGTTTTTACTCAAAATTGTTATGCCCCGCTCTTTTTCCAGCGGATTCGAATCCATAATCAATCCATGCTCACCGCCGGCCAGCTTATCAAGGTCCTCCTGCCGAAACATACCCGACTGGTACAGAAGCTGGTCAACAAGCGTCGTCTTGCCATGGTCAACGTGGGCAATTATTGCTACATTACGAATATAGTCTGAATACATAAAACACTCTCAAAAGGGAATAGTAGGGATTACTGAACTATCCAGTACTTGGTTTAATCATTGCTGTCGAAAAAATCATTCTACATTATTCTTTCTCGATGTCAATGCAAAACCGTTGCTTATTTATTAAATGAAGAAGGGGCCTATACCGAGTAGGTACAGGCCCCGAATTGACGCGAATCTGTGAAATCAATCAAACAATCAATTTCACGCTGAATCCCGGTTTAAGGTGCAGGCCGATACAATCTGATATCATCGAAGTACATAGTACCAGTACCTCCGGCTACCGGATTGCTCTTGTTGCCAAGACCAAGACTAATAGTATTGACATTGGAAAGATTCACTCCCTGGTCTGCAAACACCTGCAAGTCGATAGTCCATTGAGTCCAGGTATCAATCTGTGATGCTGTCAGATTACTGTGAGTTACTACCGCATTGCCGTTGAGTGCAACATACAAGGGCACGACGGCATTGGCCGCTTCGCCTCTGAACCAAATCGTCAGTGCTCCGACACCTTCCTCAGTCCAGTTTTTCTGGTCAACCAATGTTAAAGTTGCCTCAGAATTCCCAACACCGTTATCATAGAATAACGGCATCGCCTGCATGCCGCTGTGAACGTTGCCTTGTTCGGCAAATGGAGGACTTGCATAACCGACAACAGAACCATTTGTAGCCGGATTGTCGAATCCGTCTAACCACGTGTAAAATATCCTCTTGCTATCGGGGTCATCAGGATTAAGGTCATTGTAGCTCTCAAAGTCGTCCACAACAAGATAATCAGCTACCGAAAAGCTCCAGGCAGAACCTGTACTGATAGAACCGTCGTTATTGTTCTCATCAACTCGCCAGTAGTACGGTCCGCCGCCCCATTCAGTACTGCCGGCAGGCAGGGTAAGGCTCGTACCACCTTGTCTGCCCAGGTATATACCGGTTGTATCTGATGCATCAGCATTATTCACGGCGTCTTTATCGG
>CBDURK010000053.1:0-12244 GCA_965369645.1 uncultured bacterium
ATAACCACCAATAGCTCAATTAGTGTAAAACCCTTACGCCTAAGCATGATGTCGTCCCTTCTCTCTTTCGCCGATAACAAGATTCGCTCGTATGCTTTTCTGCTGTAATTATAACATACTCAGTTGCGCTAATACAACATATTGACGGATTTTTAATTTGTAGGATATGAGGGAGCTTGAGATTGGAAGATAAGTATCGCTATTTCCAATCTTGAACGTCTCCAGCCGATAAAGATGATCGAAGAACAGGGCTGTTGGTTCATGTTGAACAACCAGTTCTCTCAGGAACTTCTGGTTATTTACAGCAAGATAGTAGTTGGCTTATTCGTATTGAAGGTGCAAAGGAATGTGAGCAAAAGCAAACGGATGAGCGTATTTGTTTTTGCCTTCGCAGTCCTCACCGTGCTATCCTTTGTACTAACATCCACGATGCCTAACCTCCAACTTTACGCATAGAAAATTCCTTTGCAGAGGAATTCAATTTTGTAAAGGTATGCTTCTGAACCATTATTTGTTGCATGAGGTCCGTGATATGCTTGTCAGATGCACCTTCTCTAATAAGCTGTCGGATATCATAATTCTGAGCGGAATACAAGCACGGCTTAATTCTCCCGTCACAGGTCAGACGAATTCTGTTACAGGTCTCACAAAATATCGTACTTCTTCCGGCTATGAAACCTATCGCACCGGCGGAGTTCTTGATCTTAAAATACAAGGCAGGCCCGCTGCCGTGTCCAATTGATGCATCAGAAAGGGAACCAAATGTGCCTTCGATAATCCCTCGTATCTCACTATAAGGCATGTAATCTTCCGCCGGCTGAGTGTCCTTGCTCGTAGGGCAGTATTCGATGAACCTCACCGTCACCGGAAGATCGATGCTCATCCTGGCAAGAGATACAACCTGTGAATGGTTGATTCCCCTAAGAATCACCGCATTAATTTTCACCGGCTGTAAACCAACATCAATGGCCTTTTGAATACCCCCCACTACTTTTGACAAACAGTCGTACCCTGTAATTTGCCGGTAGCTATTCGCTTCCAGCGAATCAATGCTTATATTGACACGATTTAATCCCGCCGCTTTGAGCTCATCGGCCATCTGTTGAAGCAGCACACCGTTTGTAGTAAGCGTAAGTTCTCTTATTCCCTTTATGGCGGCGAGTTTTGCCACAAGTGATGTTATATTCTTTCTTAGCAAAGGTTCACCACCTGTAAGTCTGACCCTTTCGATGCCGCAACCGGCAAAAAGCCGAACAATACGGTGAATTTCATCAAAACTTAGAATCTCTTTATCTTCAATAAAAGCACAATCTTGCAGAGGACGGCAGTACACACATCGCAGATTGCATTTATCTGTAACAGAGATTCTCAGACACTTCACATGCATTGCCTTCAAGCTCCAAGTGTTAATCTGTGCTTAAATAAACCTGACTTAATTGCCGGCATTTGTTTTTTCCTTAATAAAGCTCTGGTAGTCGCCCATTGTGTTGATGTTCTCGAACCGCTGGCTTGATAAATCAATATACTTTACATTACAGTAACTCAACGCTTCAACTACCCCGGAAATTCCTGACTCCAAAGCCCGTCCTATAAGAGGAAGTGCCTTTTTATTGTACACAGCGAAAAGAGGCTCGTAGTGCTTTGGCCCTACCTGAGGAACAACAGCATCATAATCCCTTGCCTGCCTGAGCATTGCTCTGACATAATCGATATCAATTTCAGGCATGTCGCAGGCTATCACAAAGTTAACTTCGTTGATTGAGGCCCTTAAGGTCGAGGAGATACCCATAAGAGGTCCCTTACCGACCACTTCATCTTGAATAACAGGAGCATCAACGAAAGAATACCGGGCCTCGTCGTTCGCACTAATGATTATCTGGCTAAAATATGGAGCGAGTTGTTTGTAAATGTGTTCTATCATTGGCCGCTCGTTGATGGGCAGCATATTTTTGTCTTGCCCCATTCGAGTACTGTCGCCCCCGGCCAGAATGATTGCTGTCGCCTGCATCCTGACAGCCCAGCGCCCCTCAAGAAGCTGGATGTCATTCAAATCAATATCGAATTTAGTCCCGTCAGAGACTACGATTCTATCTGCATATTCGACGACTTCCTGGGCCGATGGTTTCCAGGTTGCCTCTTGGGCCCCCCTAATCATGATAAATGCCCCGGGCTCGATTATTCTGCGAGCACGATTCGATTCACAGATTAATATTGTTTCATCGCCGAAATTGTCCACCAGCGCCTTTATGCCTTCTGCAAGGTTCGCATTCAGAGCCTGAAGCCACAGCACCTTTTTGGCCCCCGCCGCTAGCATTCGGGCCGTATCAGTATGCCCGCTTTTTTCTTTCTCCTCTGTAATGTAATAGGGACGCAAAGGCGAGTTGTTCTTTCCTACTCCCGTGACATCCGGGTGGTGGCTCTTGTTGATCGAGTCAATCGTACTTATCTTCACCCCGACAATATCGGATTGCGAACTGAATTTCTCGATCAAAGAACAAGTAAACGTAGTCTTGCCGTCCGCCTTGCAACTCGCTCCAACCATCAGCATGCCGGGGATATTAATCATTCTTGCCCCGGCCCCTTGTCCGAAGCTTTCGAAATCTCCAGACTAACGGATTGGATATCACCGACACCTCGCAAGGATGCAAGCATGCCTATGATTGCCCGTCCCATGAAGCACTGAACAAAGCTATTCAGTTCGATTTTCCGGCCGTTGACCGTCAAGTCAGTCTGTAACGTCGGCTCTTGATCTCGTTCACATACCATCTATATTACCTTTCTCTGCTAACGTGAGTTTAATCGCCAAACTGTTGGGCTCATGCCCATTGCACTTTACTCTATCTTTTTCTTTGGTTTTGACACAGTATCTTTTACTATATCTTTGTCAGTTATGTTCAAATCGGTTTTCGTGCCGCAATCGCCTAATTAGGGAATGCAGGAATTTCAACATTATTAATGAACGTATTCAAACATTCAGTTAATACCTTAAAATACTCATTATTTGTTTCAGTCGCCACTTTTGCACAAAAATCGGGCACCCACTTTTTATAATGTTTATCAAAGAATTCCTGCTGGTTTTCCCACAAAGAAAAAGATTTGTCCCTGTTGCCTGCATCCAGTTCATTGATTTCGTTGTGTATCAGACAATACATAAATTCCGTTTCCACGGTAATATGGTCGGGGACATCTCTAATATTTTTATCGAATTTAAGTCCTGACTTTTTGTAAAAATTTATTACCCGGACGGTCTCATCACTCATTAACGTATCATTTCCGAAATACAGCGAGCTATAAGGGGGCACAAGCATCTTGAAAGGGCCAATAAAGAGTTTTGTATATTCAATCAACAGTTCCTGCGCCGTATTTTGTTTTACAGCTTTCTGCATCCGACCGACAATTTTAGAGCATTCAGAATTTACGACATCTAACGCAAGTCTAAGTGTATCGAAAATTTCATCGTTCTTTATTATATCTTCTTCGGGTTGACATAAAAGGGCAGTAAATATATTAAAAATACCGGCCCTGGCGTGTTCTAAAAAAATAAATTCTTTCTTGTTCATAATTTTTAGAAAATTCAATCCGCAGAAATATTTAACTCTTAAAATAGAGATGAGATATTAACAGGCAAACTTAATAATGTGCAACAAATAAGTTAATTGTCATTAAAATTTTTCAATACACAATTGAACTAAACGTGCACACGCACCTCAAACTGAAATATTAAATCCAGTTTGAGGTTTACCGTTGACCACAGGATTCGGATGACCCAAAAAAATCGTTAGCAGCCTGCTTTATCTCTTTTCTTTTTTATCTTAAGCGGCGCCAAAACCTCCGATATAGAAGACATTCGGGTCAGTTCCTGCTTCGCCTCCCAGCATTTCTCCGGAATTATTCGCCAATCTGTCATAACCCTGAGCAGCCAATAACTGGCTTATTTCACTTTGAGGATCATCCAGGTCTCCGAATATCCGTGCCCCTGAAGGACATGAATCGACACAGTAGGGATTTTCCCCGTTCTGCACCCTGTGATGACAGAATGTACATTTTTCTATCACATTCGGAGGCCGGACAGCATTATAATCAGGATCTGTATATTCATTTTTATCCGGAGGTTTGGTCCCGGCCAGATTGGCGGTTTCTGCCGGTGTAGATGTACAATTCCGAATTATCGCAGATGTATCATCGTAAAAACTTTGTGTTTTAGCAGAATTGTAACTTATCACTGAATACTGAACTCCATCTGTGTTAACGTCCCGAGTACTGTACGGGCACGCTGACTGGCAAAACTGACAACCTATACATCTTTCATCATTTTGTAAGGTCATCCCGTCATCAGTTTTATGCAGTGCTTTGGGTCTCGCAGGACAGACGTCTATACAAGGTGCATTTGTACAATGGTTGCATTGTACCGGGAAGACTTTATATTTTAAGTTCCCTTCGGCAAATGTACCTTCGGTAAAAGTTAGAAAGTCGGCCCAGTTATACTTTTCGCCATCTTGTTCGAGTTCTGTATTGTTTTCTGTTTTACAGGCTAACGCACAGGCGCCGCAACCTACACATTTTCTTAAATCTATTGCCATTCCATATTTTGCCATAATATAATACTCTCTAATTAAAGATTAAACTTTTTCTATTTTTACGCCAACGTAACCACCGTTTCTTGCAGTACTGCCGGAGATTCTGTCATAGTCATCAGGAAGGACCTCGTTATTGTTTCCGCCGATTTCCTTTAGATTGCCATAATCACTTGCAAATCTTCCGTATGCCCAGTGCCCACCGCCAAAAGTTTTTGCGACGGTCCCCGGCCTTATACCTTCCCACAGTTTTGCTTGAGTGGTAAAGTTTCCGGTCACCGAAGTAACTATCACTGTATCTCCGTCCGAAATACCGAGCGCAGCAGCATCAGAAGGATTGATGCTGATAGTATCTTGCCAGTTGTTGTCACCCGGATCGAGTTTCTTGAACTGGTAATACCACGCAATGTTCTGACTTCGACCCTCTCGATTGAACCTCGATTTGACATCAATGAAATCAAACGGGTAGGTCTCAACATCGCCCCAGCGAAGCGGAGCTTCATAGTGAGGAACAAAAGCCAGCTCACCGCTTGCCTGGTAATTACATACCGACAGGACCGTATCTATATCGGTTTCATGCTTAACTGCATGTTCTTCCAGGGCTGCCTTAAGTGTTTCGCTGTAAAATTCGAAATTGCCGGTTGCTGTTCCAAAATTGCCGCCCCACTTTGATTTGAAAGTCTGAGGGCCTTTAGTTAGAACACCCTTGGCCACGTACTCATCCCATCCTCCCTCTAACAAACTGTAAGAAGGCTGAGTAAAGTATTTGGCTGCGATTTCTGCAAATTCCGCGGCGTTGGTTGGAGTTGCCCCGTTCTCAGGATCAACAAATTCCGTAGTGAAATAATCATGCAGATTTGAGAAGCCCTTTGCCTTCAAGGCCTCGGAAAGCATAAATGGAATTTCGTTCTCATCGCCTCTGACATCAAACAATTTTGTTGACAGGGGCCGCTGAATCGTTATTTCTGAATGGAGGTTAGCGGCGGTTTTAAGATGAGCCCATTTCTCAGTGCTTGCGAACGCTGCCGGAAGCACAATATCGGCAAACTGCGTCATTTCCGCTGCATTGGTCGTTATATGTACAAAGAACGGAAGTGCGGCAAAGGCATCATACCAGCGCTGAGGTTCAGTACAAGAATAGACAAAGTTACACCAGTTACCGATTACAACTTTGATGTCGTAAGGGTCGCTTGCCAGCATGGCATTCGGAACATTGTTCGTTACAACGGCTTTTCCGGTATGCTTTTTCATGGCCGGAAACGCTAAAGTTCCTCTCTGGTCAATTTTTTTATTGCTGGCACCAGCTTTGGCAATGTCGTCCTGGTAAGCTGAATAACTCGGTATGCCGTTACTCGATGGGGAAGAGTTCTTCCGTAGCACACCGCCAACATTGCCGATCGATCCGAGCAATCCATTTAAAGCATAGATTGCCATCGCGGTATATGTTCCCCTCGGATTCATACAGGGGCCGGGGCCATACCAGACAGCCACACTTGGAGCCTGCGCTGCCATACCTTCGGCAATTTCTTCGATTTTTGCCTGCGAAATGCCTGTTATACTCGCAGCCCATTCAGGTGTCTTGTCTTTCAACTCAATGTTCCACCATTTTACCACTCCATTTGTCTCGGTCTCGGTGAAATCATTTTCATCAACATCCGTATCCGCCACAAACGCTGAAACGCCGTTGCCGTTAAAATCTCCGACGAACTCCTTGTGCCACAGACCGTTGACGAGGATATGGTGGGCTATAGCACTTGCCAAGGCACCATCTTCACCAGGCTTAACAGCCAACCACTCATCCGATTTCGCTGCGGCTGCTGTGAAAGTAGGATCAATCGACACTACTGTTGCGTTTTCTCTTATTGTCGCCCACTGAGCTATTGCAGCCGGTATCTGCCTGTTGGAACGGAACGGGTCAACACCCCACAATACAAGGTATTTGGTATTGGCAAGGTCATAATCACGGTAATCCCAGTAACCTTCTGTCCAATAAGCCCCGGACTTTTCAGCCTCAGCACATATTGCACTGTGCGAAATACCATTGGGAGAACCGAATATCTTTGGCAAGGCACTGTAAATGATGTCCCTGTGATAGCTGTACCGCCCACGTAAGAATAAAAACTTATGGGTCTCATTATTATTGCGAAGTTCCATCATTTTATCGGCAATTGTATCCAATGCTTCTTCCCATGTGATCGGGACAAACTGAGGATCGATACCTTTTCCCTTTGCAGGGTTTGTGCGTTTCATTGGTACTTTAATCCTGTCAGGATCATATATCAGTTTTGGCATCATATGACCTTTAGGACAGACAGTGCCTGGATTGGTCATTGAATTCTGGTTACCCCTGACTTTGACAGCCCTGCCGCCCTGAATAAACACTTCAACAGGACACCACGTTGTACAGCCCTGGCATGTAGTTGGATACCAACCATCGGATGTAGGGTTCTCTTCTTGGGCTAATGATTCTGAAAATGCTCCAAGAACAGGATTGTAGGATAATACACCCACACCAAAAAGACCGACTGTTTTCAGGAAACTTCTTCTTTTAATTTTCATATCTTACTCCTTACTTTTTTCATAAACTACATAATAAGCAGAACTTTTCATCACAAAAAGTCAGCCACAAAATCATAAAATCCTTTTTTCTCGAACTCTTTTTAGAACGGTATATACAAAATTCAATATTTGTCGAAAAATAACCACTCTCCAAAAACTTTGTGAACCACTGAAACCACTCTCATGGTACATCAGCAAATAACATGACTGAGGGACAGATATTTACCACACCTCCTTACAACTCATCATATGCGTATATAATTATGTTTGTTCTGGATAGTATAAAAAAGAATTCATAAAGGTAAAAAACAATATTTCACAACGGCATTCTCTAATATGAGAATAGACAGCATCGCACTTCTTGCATGCAAGAATACCGATATTCTCATATATGAGATTCGTGTAAATAGGGTGTGTATCTAAGAACATCTTTGAAAAAACTTACTCCAATCCTCATATCCTTTTATACCTATAGTTATAGTAGTAATTCTTCTATTTTAAGAATTTCGTTTAAAATGTCAAGCTATTTTTAAAATAATCCATATAAATAACAAATAATGCGACACAAATTATTCCCTAATACATCCTGTAAATACATTAAATAGCAACATAGTAAATTAAGAAATAGGGTGAATAAAACAAGCTATCTACAAATGTTACGATATAGCAGTTATTTTCTCTGCTGAGTATGATAGTATTATGGACTATAAGAGTCTGTTGATGCCCTTGTTTTCTCTTCTGAGAAAGGCAGGCTAATCTGACTGAGATACTATGGTTTTCTACGTTGTTAAGGGATACAATTACCTATATTGCCTGGATGATGGCCTCGACTAACAACGCTCGGCCTGTCTCATAGCCATTCTCCAGTGGGATTTAGGCCGCTAAGATAATACAATTAGCTGCACGAAGAATGTTTATGTAAGCTCTTTAATGATAAGCTGAGCAAGGTTAGCCGGGCAAACGGCATGTTCATGTAACATATAACAAAATAAATAAAATAATTATTGACGTGTTCATTGGAGTATGTTATCCCTACCTATCCTATAGGATTAATACCGTCCCATATATTGGAAATGGAATTATTGATGATGCTTCAATGTACCGGTCTAATCTGAAATGATTTGGCATGAAGGTTGGCTTGAGTATTCAGCCCGTTACTCAGAGAGAAAAGGAAACCATGGGAAAGAAACATTCCAAAGAAACAGACAAACATTCCAAAAATATTTTAACAAGGCGCAACTTTCTTCAGATAGGTGCCGGCGGCTTAGCTTTAACAGCAGGTCAGCCCGTTTTTTTGCAGCCCTGAAATTCATCGAAGATGTGGACAATCCGCTCGATTTCTATCCTGCCAGAGATTGGGAAAAAATATATCGCAATCAGTTCAAGCATGACTTAACATATCATTTCCTGTGCGCCCCAAACGATACTCATAACTGCCTGCTGAAGGCGTATGTGAAAAACAACGTGATCACACGGATAGGCCCAAGCTATGGGTATGGAAAGGCCAAAGACATCTATGGTAACCAGGCTTCATCGCGTTGGGAGCCTCGGTTGTGCCAAAAAGGATTGGCGTTGATTCGCAGGATACAGGGCCCGCGGAGAGTCAAGTATCCAATGGTACGCGAAGGTTTCAAAAAATGGGTTGACGCCGGATTCCCCAGAGAAGCCAACGGCAAGCCGCCTCTTAAATATCTGCAAAGGGGCAAAGAGCCATTTTTAAGACTTTCGTGGGATGATGCATTTGACATCGCGGCCAAGACATTTAAGAGTATAGCCACGACGTACAGCGGAGAAGACGGCAAGGCGTTGTTGAAAAAACAAGGTACTTATGACGCTGACTCAATCGAAGCGATGAAAAACGCCGGTACTCAGGTGATGAAGTTTCGGGGAGGGATGCCCCTGCTTGGTATAACCCGTGTTTTTGGTATGTATCGTCTTGCAAATTCAATGGCTTTGCTGGATTCACATGTTCGGGGCACGGATTCTGAAACCGCTATGGGAGCGAGAGGATTCGACAATTACACTTTTCACACCGACCTGCCGCCGGGACATCCTATGGTTACAGGCCAGCAAACTATAGATTGGGACCTTTTCAGTGCAGAGAACGCAAAACTAATTATAGCCTGGGGGATAAACTGGATTTCAACAAAAATGCCGGACAGTCACTGGCTCACAGAATCCCGCTTAAAGGGTACCAAGGTAGTGTCCATAACGGTTGAGTATTCTTCTGTAGCATCAAAGTCTGATGAAGTACTTATAATCCGGCCTGCAACCGATTCGGCATTGGCACTCGGTATATCCAACGTAATTATCAAAGAGAAGTTATTTGATGTCGAATATGTCAAGAGCAGAACCGACCTTCCTCTGCTGATACGGATGGATACGTTGAAACTCGTACGAGCGGAAAAAGCGATCCCTGGTTTTAAGAGGCCTGAAAGCAGAAGAGATACGCAGGTAATCAAGAAGGGACAAAAACCACCGACTCCCATCAAAGCCGGAGGGGCCCAGTGCATTTCTGAGGAATTACTGGATGAATGGGGCAACTTTGTGGTCTGGGACAAGAAAACAAACGCATTGGCTGGCATCACCCGCGATGATGTAGGCGAGTATTTTACAGCTAAGGGTATAGACCCTGAATTAGACGGCGAACATGAAATCGAGATCGAAGGCAAAAGCGTAAAGGTGAGAACAGTTTTCAGTCTTATATCGCAGTATCTATCTGACAGTTTTGATCTCGATTCGGTATCGAAGCTGACCTGGGCCCCAAAGGAGGCGATTGTAAGTCTGGCTCATCAAATAGCTGAGAACAAAGGAAAAACACTCATTGCCGTCGGGATGGGCCCAAATCAGTTTTTCAACGGCGATTTGAAAGATAGAGCTATTTTACTTTTATGTGCTCTGACTAAAAATATCGGGACCCACAGCGGAAATGTCGGAAGTTATGCCGGCAATTACAGGGCGGCTTATTTTGACGGAATGGGCCAATATATCAAGGAAGACCCGTTTAATATTGAGCTTGATGAGAAGAACAAAGCAAAGGTCAGAGGCTACTTGAAATTTGAATCGGCACATTATTACAATCATAGTGACAAGCCGTTGCGAGTGGGCAACAAAAACTTTACAGGCAAAACTCACATGCCAACCCCAACTAAATCGCTCATGTTCTGCAATGCTAATTCCATCCTCGGCAACCTCAAAGGGCATTACGAGGCGGTCATCAACACATTGCCAAATATAGAGTTTATATCCGTTGCCGACTGGTGGTGGTCAACATCATGCGAATATGCCGATATCGTTTGGGGTGTAGATTCATGGGGCGAATTCAACTTCCCCGATGCGACGGCCTCGGTGACAAATCCGTTTCTGCAAATGTTTCCCCGCTCTCCACTCAAACGCCTCCACGACACACGAAGCGATATCGAAGTCCATGCGGGGATATCAAAAGCGCTCGGCAGACTCCTGAATGACAAGCGATTTGACGACTACTGGAAATTCGTACACGAAGGCCGGGTAGATGTATATTTACAGAGGATTATGGATACGACCTCAATGGCTAAAGGCTATGACGTAAATGAGCTTGAAGATAATGCTAAAAAAGGTATTCCAGCCCTTCTGATGAGCCGGACCTATCCTAAAATTGTGGGCTGGGAGCAGGCCCATGAGAGTAAACAATGGTATAACAGGACCGGCAGAATGGAGTTCTATCGAGACGAAGATGAATTTATAGAGTACGGCGAAAATTTGCCTGTTCATCGCGAGGCTGTGGATGCAACTTTTTATGAGCCTAATGCCATCGTCGCCAAGCCGCACCCGGCTATCAAACCGTTCGGGCCGGAAAAGTACGGCATAGCCGCCGACGACCGCTCAGGTGAGACACGTCAGGTTAGAAATGTCATTTTTTCACCTGTGGACCTTCTCAAAACCAAGCATCCTCTTCGCGAGAAGAATGAAGGCTTTGAATATATATATCTTACGCCGAAATACAGGCACGGTTCCCATACAATGCCGGTTGATACCGATATAATAGCGATATGGTTCGGGCCGTTCGGCGACGCTCACCGTCGAGACAAACGTATGCCATGGGTCGGCGAAGGATACGTTGACATTAATCCTCTTGATGCGAAGAGTTTGGGTATTGAAGACGGCGATTATGTCTGGGTGGATGCCGACCCGGAAGACCGGCCATATCACGGCGAAAAGAAAGAAGGCAGCGAAGAATACAGACTATCAAGGCTTATGCTTCGGGTTAGATACTATCGCGGTACTCCCCGTACGATAACACGTTCGTGGTTTAATATGTATGGAGCCAGCTCCGGCTCTGTTGAAGGTCATTTGAACAACAAGGACGGCAGAGCCCAAAACCCAAGGACCGGATACCAGGCAATGTTCAGATTCGGCTCCCATCAAAGTACAACCCGCGGTTGGTTGCGGCCGACACTCATGACCGACAGTTTGGTAAGAAAGGATACGATCGGGCCGGTAATAGGCAAGGGTTTCGCACCTGATGTTAATTGTCCTAACGGAGCACCACGAGAAAGTTTTGTAAAATTCACCAAAGCCGAAGATGGCGGCATTAACGGTGAAAAGCTCTGGAGACCCGCCAGGTTAGGTTATAGACCCACCTATGAAAGCGATGCCATGAAAAAGTTTATTGATGGAGGATATTCCACATGACCCATAAAGTTTATAACTGGCAATTGAATCGAAAAATGGATTACATATATCCGGAATCCCGACCCGACAAGCAGGTTGCGTGGGTTTTTGATACCAACAAGTGCATCGCCTGCCAGACCTGCACAATGGCCTGCAAAAACGCCTGGACCTCCGGGAAGAGCCAGGAATACATGTGGTGGAATAATGTAGAAACCAAACCCTGGGGATTTTATCCTTTGGGCTGGGATGTCAGATTGCTGGAAAAACTTGGCCCACAGAAATGGAACGGCGATAAATACGAGGGCAAGACTATTTTCGAAGCAGCCGACTATGGCGAGAAAATTCAGGGTTTTGTACCGGCAGAAGAAGATTTTGGGCACCCCAATTTGGGCGAGGATGAAGTGAGTGAGCTGGTCAAACAGGGACAATACATCAAAATACCACATCAACCATGGATG
>CBDURK010000054.1:0-12204 GCA_965369645.1 uncultured bacterium
AATACCTGTAAAAGCCCCAAACAAAGTAAATGGTGCGTGGCCTTCCAGTTCTTTCACAATAATTGTAAGCTTTTTTTGTGTTTGCATCAAGTACCTCAAAATTGCCGATTGTTAAAAAATA
Organism: uncultured bacterium; assembly: GCA_965369645.1. Taxonomy (GTDB): domain Bacteria; phylum Planctomycetota; class Phycisphaerae; order Sedimentisphaerales; family Anaerobacaceae; genus NIOZ-UU13. The sequence goes on from CBDURK010000054.1 coordinate 122, forward strand.
GCTTCTAACCTAAAAGAACATTATATACTTATTGTGTTAAAATTGCAACTAAGTTGCAAGTATTTTCCTTTTTTTTTATTGTTAGCCTTTTAAGTTACCCCTTTTAGCATATACATAGCTCTGTTCCCCTGAATCAAGGTCATTTGGATTATTCAACTGATATAGAAAAAAGTTTTTCATAGACCTTCTATTGCGTTCAGTTCTTATCGTGTCTATAATGAACATTTTTATCAATAGCTCATATTATGAGTTTCGTTTTTCTTGAAAAAGCAGGTAAAGCCTATGAGTAATCGAACACTGAAAACCGGAAAGAATAAAATAAGTCAAGGATGGCTCCGCCGGAATATTCCAAAGGCGGTTATCATTCTCGTTGCAATAGCTGTACTGACCGTGATAGCAAAACTACCGCAGCGAGAACGAAGTGCCCCTCCCACAGAGGTTCCGCCGGTGAACGTAACTGTCATGCCCGTAATTGCCCAGCCGCAGTTTGCCGACACATTCAACCTGCCGGCAGTAATTGAGCCGAACCGAATTGTCATAGTCTCTGCCGAGGTCGAGGGTCGCATCGATCAGGTACCTCTCAAAGAAGGCGACTCTCTGAAATCAGGCGACCTGCTCATCCAGATTAATGCCGACCTGATGCGTCCCTTGTTTGAAATAGCGCAGGAGCAGGTCAAACGTGACCAGATCGAGTTCGAGCGAATGGATAATCTCGTAAAAGATAATGCCACGCCCCAGCGTGACCTCGATGATGCCCGCACAAAACTGGCAATCAGCAAAGCGAACCTTAATGAGGTGAGCGCCCGCCTGGAACGCACAAGTATCTACTCTCCAATTGCCGGGCAACTCAACGATATCATCGTCGAAGAAGGGGAATATGTTCAGGTCGGTACCCCAGTGGCCGAGGTCGTGGATAATGATACAGTTAAGGTCGTAGTGGATATGCCCGAACGCGACATTTCATTCTTCTCCGTCGGACAAACGGTGGAGGTTTTTGTAAATGTCAAGGGCCGCGACACCTCAATGACCGGGGAAATCTCTTTCATCAGCGAGCTGGCGGATTTACAAACCCGCTCAACGAGAGTAGAAATTTCTTTGGACAACGAGAAACGACTTCTTCGAAGCGGTCAAATAGTCCTCGTTCGCCTAACAAGACAAATTATCAAGGATGCTATCATGATACCCCTGCTGGCTGTAATACCGATGGAGAACAGCAAGGCCGTATATGTCGTCAATTCCGAAGAGGCCCAGCGTCGCCAGGTAGAGCTCGGAGTTATCAAGGGCGACCATGTCCTTATTAAAAGCGGCCTGGAGCCCGGTGATCGGCTGATAATCGCCGGACATCGTTTCGTCGCACCCGGACAGAAGGTAAACGTTGTATCAGAGAAAAAGTAGCTGCTATGATAATTACCGACCTTGCAATCAAAAACCGCACGACCGTTGCTGTCTTGGGCCTGATTATAATCCTGCTCGGTGGCTATAGCTATCTCTCATTACCGCGTGAGGCGTTCCCGGACATCCCAATCCCATATATTATGGTCACCACGACTTATGAAGGTGTTTCACCAGAAGACATGGAAACTTCTGTGACCATGAAGATTGAAAAGGAGCTTAACGGAATCCGGGGTACCAAGGAAATCCGTTCCAGCAGCGCCGAGGGTCTTTCGTTAATTAGTGTGGAATTTAATCCGGATGTAAAGACCGAGGTGGCCCTGCAGCGGGTGCGCGACCGTGTGGAAATAGCCAAAGCCGAACTCCCGCTGGATGCCGAAGAACCTCTGATTCAGGAGATAAATTTTGCTGAGTTTCCGATCATGACCATCAGTATCTCCGGCGACGTTTCCCCTTACCAGTTCAAGGAGATAGCAGACAACTTGCAGGACACCCTTGAAACAGTGCCCGGTGTTTTAAAGGTGAATGTGCTCGGCGCGCTTGAACCCGAAATCAGGCTGGAGTTCGACCCCGACCGGCTGGCCATGTATAACCTGATGATACCGGAGATTCTGGCTCTGATACCTTCGGAAAACGTCAATATCTCCGCAGGAGGTCTCGATACACAGGGCACAAAGTTCAATGTTCGAATTCCGGCCGAGCTTGTTACCGCCGAAGAGGTGGATCACCTGCTCCTGACCGTGCGTGACGGAAAGCCCATCTATCTGTCCGATGTCGCAACCGTCACGGACGCTTTCAAAGACCGTACAAGCTTGTCGCGTCTTAACGAAGCTGAAAATGTCACCTTAACCGTCCAGAAGCGTGTTGGGGCCAACGTAGTCCATATTTCCGATTACGTCCGTGCCGTTATCGACCAGGCACAGAAACAGATTCCCGGTGCAGTAAAGTTCGACATCACCTTCGATATGTCTAAAATGATTCGAAGTATGGTGGCTGACTTGGAAAATAATATTCTGTCTGCTCTGATTTTGGTAACTGCCGTGCTTTTACTGTTCTTAGGCTGGCGGCCGAGTACAATCGTGGCCATGATCATACCGCTGAGCATGCTCATCACTTGCTTTTTGATACAGATGCTTGGCTACACACTGAACATGATTGTGCTCTTTAGCATGATGCTGGTCCTGGGTATGCTTGTTGATAATGCGATTGTCATCGTGGAGAACATCTTTAGACACTTGCAGCTCGGATACGGGCGAACTGAAGCTGCGATCCTCGGCGCACGCGAGGTTGCCTGGCCGGTCATCACTTCCACGTTCACGACTGTATGTGCCTTCCTTCCCCTGATGTTCTGGCCGGGCATCATGGGTGACTTTATGAAGTACCTGCCGATCACCTTGTCCCTGGGCCTGCTGTCCTCGCTTTTTGCAGGGCTTGTGTTCAATCCGACTATCTGCTCTGTATGGGCCGGACGTGTGACACAGCGGCCAAAGATGGAGAATTGGTTTGTCAGGGGCTACCGGCGGATTCAACGAGCCGGTCTGGAAAATCCGGGCATGACTTTATTTCTGGCAATGTGCCTTTTGGTCGGCCTGATGATCCTTTACGGCAAAATCGGTAAAGGCACTGAGTTCTTCCCGGAAGGTGACCCGGAGCGTGCCATGATCGACGTTCGTGCCCCACAGGGCACGAATATCCGCGAGACTGACCGCATCGTGCGTATAATCGAGCAGCGCATCAGGCCCTACAAGCCGTATATCGAGCACGTAATCACGAACGTGGGAGGCTCTGGCGGTGGGATGGACCTAGTAGCAAGTGCCGGGGGGCCCCACTTGGCCAACATTACATTGGTTTTCTATGACTTTGCAGAGCGCGTTCGTCCTTCAATGGATATCATCGCTGAAATTCGAAAAGATATTGACGACATCTCCGGCGCGGAGATTAAGATCGAACGTGAAGAAGATGGCCCACCAACGGGCGCCCCGGTCGCCGTACGTTTGATAGGAGAGGACTTTAAGACTCTTGAACGCCTTAATAGTCAGATCTATCAGACCATCGCAAATGTGCCCAACATCATCAACCTGCGCAGTGACCTGGAGGCTACCCGTCCGGAGCTGGCCTTTACCGTCAATCGCCGGGTCGCCATGCTGCTCGGCGTCAACACTGCCATCGTGGGCAACTTCCTCAAGATGGCCGTCTTTGGCACCAAGGTGGGAACCTACCGTCAGTTCAATGACGAGTACGACATCACCGTGCGTCTTCCCCTTGCCCGCCGTCTCAATATCGACGATATGTACGGCCTGCACATTCCCAACGTATCCGGGAAAGCTGTGCCGCTCAGTTCACTTGGCAGCTTCGAATATCGTGGCGGATTCGGTACTATAAACCGTGTCGATCAGAAACGCGTCGTCACCCTCACTGCTGACGCTGAAGGCCGGCTCAGCTCCGAAGTACTCAGTGACGTCCAGAAAAGGCTCTCCATGCTTGAGTTGCCGGCTGGCTACGAAATTCGCTACGCCGGAGAAAAAGAAACCGAGGACGAGTCTCGTGCTTTCCTGGTAAAGGCCTTTGGTATTGCTCTGCTGCTGGTTGTCCTGGTCCTGGTCATCCAGTTTAACTCGCTTATGGTGCCGTTCATAATTATGACCACGGTTATCCTCTCACTCATTGGCGCACTGGCAGGATTACTAATCTGCGGCTTGCCCTTCGGTATTATTATGACAGGTATCGGAGTCATCTCTCTGGCGGGCGTCGTCGTGAACAACGCTATCGTGCTGCTCGCTTATACCCGGCAGTTACAACTGCGCGGGATGGACCTCCTTTCCGCCGCGGCGGAGGCCGGAGTTACGCGCCTGCGGCCAGTACTCCTAACCGCAACGACAACGATCATTGGCCTCATCCCCATGGCCATCGGCATCTCGTATGATTTCCACACCTTTACCTGGGCTACCAAGAGCGAGTCCAGCCAGTGGTGGCGTAACATGGCAGTTGTCGTCATCTTCGGTCTGGGCTTTGCCACAGTTCTGACCCTGGTTGTGGCTCCCTCGCTATATGTCATGCTTAGCCGCTTCTCTCTTAGGCTGGGATTCAAAGGATTCGGCGCCGACCATCCTGACAACAAACCAGAGACCTCCGTTAATTGATTGTAGCAACACTTTTCCAATGCAAGTATGAAATATAAGCTCTAAAAAGCATTGCGGATTTCACTCCAGGCGGGTAAATTAGGACCTCAGTTGAATGACTTTGATAAACCGCGGAATATTATATTCCAAACTATAGTTTTCTCTGTAAAGGAGCAGGCAATGAAGAAGATGGTTGGTTTGCTGTGTTTGACGGTTCTAATATTCAGTGTCTCCTGCCGGGATACATCAGAACCATCAAAACCGCTCATCGGTATTACCAGTGTTTACAAGATAGATGAGCAGAACAATTCTTTTTCAACTTCGGTAAATTTTGCTTATATACAGGCAGTGGTTGATAATGGCGGTATCCCGCTGGTCCTGCCGACCATCTCTGACGAAGAGATTATGCAGCGATATGTCCGGCATCTGGATGGCCTGGTACTGATAGGAGGCGATGATATCCCCCCTTCCGCCTATGACGAGCAGCCCCATGAAACCGTTAAAGTACTGCCCACGAAGCGATACAATTTTGAAAGAAAGTTGATATCTTTGTGGCTGAGCAGCGGTAAACCACTGCTCGGAGTTTGTCTCGGGATGCAGTTCACAAATGTTGTTTCAGGTGGCTCGCTCATTCAGGACATCCCTTCTCAGGTAGGTACAAAGGTTAAGCATCGTGAATATCATCAGGTAAAGATTGACCCTGCCAGTTCTCTGGCGAAAATACTTAATGCAACTGAGGCGTCTGTTTACTCTAACCATCACCAGGCGGTCAAGGATGTGGGGAAGAATTTTAAAGTTATAGCCCATAGCGACGATGGTGTTGTCGAAGCTATGGAAAGAATCGATGGGGGATTCGGCTTGTTTGTCCAGTGGCATCCGGAACAGGCCAACGATACCGAGCACCGAAATGCGATTTATGGTGCCCTGATAAAAGCTTGTGCTGTGAGAAACTGATATTTTCCATAAAAAGACAGGGAATACGAAAGTGAAGATTATTGAAACAACCTCGGGTCTTAAGGAATTAACGAAATTAGAAAAAGGCTGCGTATTGACTATAGGCAATTTTGACGGCGTTCACCTCGGCCATCAGGAAATAATCAGCCGTGCGAGAGAACTCGCCGACCAAAGGAACTCTGAGCTTGTTCTAATGACTTTTGAGCCCCATCCTGTGGCTATTTTATATCCGGAAAAAGCACCCGGTGTATTAACACCAATGATATTGAAAAAACATTTGCTCGCCCAATTAGGTGTCGATTGCCTGGTAATTCTGGAAAGCAGCTATAGGATTTTGAACCTTTCGCCGGAGAACTTTGTCGATGAATTTCTTCTTAAATGTTCTAAGCCGGCTGTTGTGGTTGAGGGGGAAGATTTTAATTTTGGTTACGGCCGAAGCGGTAACGTTCGGATACTAAAAGAGCTGGGAGAGAAATTTGGTTTCGAAATTGTTATAGTCACCGGCAAAGAGATTGAACTTGCCGGAGGGCAAAATACCAGAGCCTCCAGCACTCTGATTCGCCATTTGCTGCATAAGGGCAAAGTAGCGGATGCTGCACAAGCCCTGGGCAGATATTATCGCCTCTCCGGCCGAACAACCCCGGGTAAGGGAAAAGGACGACAGTTAGGATTTCCTACCGCAAATATTGAACCGGTTAACCGAATTATACCTGCTGAGGGTGTCTATGCCGGCTTCGTGGAGATAGCCGACATAGAAGAACAACTTTGTAAAAGTAAAAACAAAATCCCCGCCGCATTTAGCATAGGAAGAGCCAAAACTTTCATCTCCGACCACCCCCTGCTGGTCGAAGCCCACATACTCGATAAGGACACAGGAGATTTATACGATAAATACCTCGCTATGGACTTCGTCCGCTTTATCAGACACCAGCAAAAATTCGACTCACCCGAACAGCTCTCCGCACAAATTGCAAATGACTGCCAATGTGCAAAAGAAATCTTAGCCACAAATGAATAAGGAATACTGCATTACAATGGAAGCAGAAGACTAAAAAAAGAATAATTGTTGATTTCGTGAAGGATTAGCATGGTAAGCTGCTACGATTTTCAAAGAGCAGTTGAGTTGCTTAACAAGAAAACGTCCCGAAATCTTCGTTGAACGATTCGGTTATTGAAGAATATACCCAAAACTATATAGTGTGTAATATGAACAAAACAGATACAAGCCCTGAGGCCCGGCAGGTTTTGATTGAGTTGTATCGTAAGATGCCGCAGGTAGTGAAATTCATACGTATCTTCGAAGCTTACCAGACTGGCAAGATGCTGGCAATGGCAGGCCTGAGAGACTGCTACCCTGAGGCGAGCGAGAAAAAAATATGGTACCTCTGGGCGAAACAGCACCTCGGAGAAAAGCTTTTCAATGAAGTGTATGGGGAAGTGCCGGATGAGTAATCCTCAGGAACTGGAAATATTAGGAAGCCTCGCAGAAGTACTTGAGCAAATGGATATTTCTTATGCCATAGGCGGCTCAATGGCAAGCTCAATTTATGGCAAGGTTCGTTTCACCCAGGATGCCGATATAACAGTCGAGCCATTTGATGATCGGGCAGATAGACTTTTCGAGATATTAAAGCCCCAATATTATATTAGTAAAGAAGCAATGTATCAGGCTCTAATGCAGCGAAGAAGCTTTAATATTATTCATCTGAAATCTGCTTTTAAGATTGATATATTCATTCGAAAAGACACAGCTTTTGAAAAACAGTTAATTACGCGGCGAAGAACGTTAAAACTTTCTGATTCGCTGGGAAAATCTTTTTCGGTGGTTTCACCGGAGGATATTATCCTTTTGAAATTGCAATGGTATTGCGACAGTGGCCATTCAGAGCGCCAATGGAATGATGTTATAGGGATATTAACAACTCAAAGAGAAAAACTCGACTTTGATTATATGAGAAAATGGTCGGACATACTTGGTATAAATGAACTACTCGAAAAAGTGATATCTGAAAGCGAATAGAAACGCATATACTACACAGATTAGGATAGTTATGGTAACTAATAACTATTTTCAAAAAACAGTTGGTCTTCCCCGACAAATAATAAAAACCGTGAAACAAACAAATTGTGCAAAACATTGAGACAAACATCCTGACTATAATATGTGCTGTCCTAACACTATCTGTTCGTTAAAAGTGGTGAAAAGATAATATGAAACTACCTCCGTCAGTACCTGAATACTTCAAAGACGAGGAAAAAGTCGTCAAATGGCTATCGCAGCTTACCAATAAATCGCCAATATCGGTACGCTCTCGTTTGCATAAGGAACGCGACAATCCCGGTATCAACGTATCCGATGCTATGCGCCAATACGGCCTTGAACCTCATATATGGACTGACAAACTGACTGAGTTTTATTCTCAAACTGACGCCTTCCTTTACGAACTTATCGTATGGAACCTTAACAAACGCAAGCGGCGGATGCGCAGGCGCATAGGAAAATACCTTTATAAAAGTCTCGGACAAAATCTCGACATTTTAACTGTTGGCGATGGCCTGGGCGTAGATTCGATATACCTGGCCAGAGCAGGTCACCACGTAACATATATCGAAACATCTGTTTATGCACAGTCATTTGCAAAAAAAATCTTCGCCGATTGTGACAAGGATATAAACGTCCTGGATGACCCAAACCAGATACCGAAAAAATCGTATGACGTCGTTGTGTGTCTTGATGTACTTGAGCATGTCCCTGATCCCCATGAGTTTGTCAAAACCATGGCCAGCTACCTTAAGCCTAATGGGCACTTCATCGTTCATGCACCTTTTTTTCAAATCCATCCCAGCACTCCAACGCACCTGAAATCAAATCGCAAATACAGCGGCAGCCTGAGACTCTACGAAAAGCACGGCCTGAAACTTGTAGATGGTGAACCGACCTGGAGCCCAATAGCTTTTAAAAAAATATCCGGCGAAAAAAATGGCTATTCCTCTCTTAAGCCAAAACTCTTGGCACTAAGACTTGCCGGACTGTATCTTGCGTTAGGACGATTTACGATCTTACCTTTTCTCTGGGTCAATTCTTATCAACGAAAAGGCCGGAGATGGTTCAATGAGTCATAAATCCAGGTTTATTATTAGACAACTTTGAAACTTTACGCTACATTATCAGCGTCAGAAGATGTCTTAATTCAAAATAGTTACAATGAGGTATAAAGAGTATTACAAGGATTTTTTAAATGGTAACAAATAACGATTTCCAAAAAGCAGTTGATTTAATTAATAAATCCAGCAATGTTCTGCTAACGGCGCATACCAAGCCGGATGGTGATGCCTGCGGCTGCATTGTGGCAATTTCCAATATCCTGGAAACTATGGGTAAAAAATCCAGTGCGGTCATGCTCTCGCAAATGCCTGATTGGTACGATTTTTTGTTTGCTCAGAAACCTCCCATCCTCGGCAAAGATATCAACCTTAATCAATTAACCGATGGAAGCTTCGGCGAATTTGATTTGATAATAATTGTCGATACAAATAGCCTAAGCCAGTTGCCAAAATTCGACGAATATTTACAGCAAATCGACAAGCCTGTCCTGATTTTCGACCATCACGCTACCGCCGACGGTCTCGGAAACGTGGAGTTGGTTGATTCGAGTGCGGCCGCAACGGGTTTGATTGTTTATGATTTAATAAAGTACGCCGGCTGGCGGATAACTGAAGCAATCGCAGAGGCCCTCTTTGTAACAGTGGCTACAGACACCGGATGGTTTCAATTCAGTAATACTGACAGCAGGGTCCACCGAACCTGTTCCGAACTGATTGACGCCGGAGCAAAACCAATTGAAATATATCACAATTTGTACCAGAATTTCTCATACGCACGCTTCAAGCTCACCGTCGCCATGCTCAATACGCTCCAGTTGCATCTTGACGGGCGCTTCGCTACCCAGCAAATTTCGCTGAGGGATTTCGAGCAGACCGGGGCTACACACAAAGACACGGAGAATTTAATCAACGAATGCCGGCGGATAAGCACAGTTGAGACAGCGGCCTTATTAGTGGAATTGGAGGATGGACGAATCAGGTGTTCCCTGCGAAGCACAGGTGGCATCGATGTCAGCGAAATCGCAGCTAAGTTCGGCGGAGGCGGTCATAAAAAGGCGGCAGGAACTTTTCTGCCCGGCCCGCTGGAAGAGGCAAAAGAAATCATTCTCAAAGAAGTGAACGAAAAAATCAAATCCTTAAGCAGTAAATAAATTTTATTTCGGCGCAATGTACTGTGGAATCTTGCCGGCTTCATTGTTGCGAAACGTCTCTTTCAGAATAGCCTGTCCCTCTTCGCTGTTGGCTTCGACCCATTCTTTGTCTTTGGTCCTTCGGATTAGCCTGCCTTTCGAAAAAATTTCCGCACCGCTGACTCTCAAATCCATAAGCCCGATACTGCTCTTATCTACGTTGGGATCGGTCGTTTCCAGAAATCCGATAAAAGTATCTGTGGTATTTGGGTCATCACTGTAAGTAAAGACGTACGCCCTGACTCCTGCCGGGGTTCCATTGGCAAGCGGGCCTGAAGGCGCCTCAATCGGCGGCAACTGCCCACTTTTAACCGTAAAAAGCCTTTGGTGATTCAGATCGTAAAACCATTGTTTCTCGGATGTATCTACTTGCACAACCTTTTCCGGAAGCGAAAGCCATACTAAAAATCCTATCACCCCAACCACCAGGAGCGCACTTGCGCTGATAATTAATATGGGGCTCCGGCTAAGCCAGTCCCTTATGGCCAATCGTTCCCAGCATCCTTTAATTTCATATTTCAGATATCCAAAATCAGGCATCTTTAATCCTATCCAGATATTCTACAAAATTCGCAAAAGAATAAGAGTATTGTAAGGTTGTCTTACAATATATACAAATAATTTCAAGCATCATTTCTGATGCTTGTTAATAATCGATTGTAAGCCACTGGTAACAAAACTCTGCTAAATCCCGCTCGTTGATTTTGTTATCTTCAATCAAATCAGCCGTTAATAGCTCTCCAATTTTGAACCATTCGTCGGCCAGGATACAATAGTCACTGAAATTAACTAATCCGTCGGCGTTAAAATCCGCCGAGCCGACTATCTGTCCTGTCCGGGCGAATACGCCGTAACCCGAACCATCCTGCCCGTAACTCTGCCAGGTTGTAATAAATTGCCGTCCCTGTCCAATCGCAACGACTGGTCGCTTCTGGTCGGCCTCGATATGGGTATTGACCTGAAACTCACCGCCGATAGCTTCGCCCGTGCTGTCGTAGCGCTGGGCGAATATTTCTCTTTCATTGATATCGGGGTCAATTTTGCTGTCCCATACAACTATAAACTGTCGTCGATTATTTATTGCGACCTCCGGATTCTGCTGCGGCCCTTCGGCATTTGTATTGACGATAAACTGCTCACCTATAGCCGTCCCGTCCGCCTCAAACATTCGTGCGTGAATATCGTCCAAGCCAGCCAGTTCCGGGTCCCCATCCCAGACCGCTACAAATCCCCCTTCTGTGCTCATTGAAATCGATGGTTGCGTAACCGAGCTGAACCTGATTGTACTTACCTCGAAAGGCTCGGTTTTGGATGAGCCATCGGCGTTATATAACCGTCCCATTATCGAATTTCTGCTTTTGTCCTGCATCCAGACTACGGTAAAGTTTCCTTGCGAATCCATTGCCGCATCGGGATAACGCCCGTTTGACGGCCCATCGTTAACTACACATTCCGTCCCAATCTTCAGGCCGTTGCTGTCATACAACTGAAAGCAAATTGCCTTTTTGCCCTCTTGGGGAACGTTAACACTTTCCCAGACGATGACAAATCCACCGTCATTACTCATAGTCGTTCTCGGACAAAGCTGCTTATCGTTTGTGTTAGTGTTAACTCGGAACTCACTGCCGAGGGGCTGGCCGTTCGAGTCGAACAGCCTTGCAAAAATATCCTCTTTATCTTGCTCTATCAGCCCCGGCCCCTGCCATACAACTATAAAATTACCGTCCATATCCATCGCGACCGATGGCTCTTTTTGGTTGCCGCTGCTTGTAGTATTAATTTGGATTTCCTCGCCGAGGGGATTGCAATTTGGGTCGAATCGCTGTCCGAAAACACCGTTTGAACTTTTATCCTGCAGATAGCTGTTCCAGACCACGACAAAATTCCCGGCCCCGTCCATAGTGATAGCAGGATTTTCCTGCTTATTAGTCGTATGTGTATTGACCTGAAACTCGGCCCGGCAGATTATTGCCGCTACTAACATGATTACGACAGCCGCCAAATGGTTTTGCTTGGGTGCCATGTTTTTCCTCTCATTTATAACGCTGATAACATTTTAGTCTTGTAGCTCCGGCTGTCCAGGAAAAAAATCAGGAAACGAGCTACAGATTGGCTTTGTTTTGGCTTTAATTGGGTTTGTATTGGCTTTAATTGGCTTTGTATTGGGTTAAATTGGGTTTGAATTGGCTTTGTTTTTTGGCCCGGTAAGCGGGATAATATTTCGTATTTACTTGTCATATCTAAAGTTATGTTCATTTTGTCATTTCCAAAATTGGGTTTGTTTTGCATAAAAAGCTTATAAATTCGTACGTATTCTTTCGTA
>CBDURK010000055.1:0-12132 GCA_965369645.1 uncultured bacterium
TACGTACGAATTTATAAGCTTTTTATGCAAAACAAACCCAATTTTAGAAATGACAAAATGAACATAACCTTAGATATGACAAGACAATACGGAATTTTGCCCCGCTCAAAGGGCAAAAAAACAAACCCAATTCAAACCCAATCAAAGCCAAAACAAACCCAATTAAAGCCAATTCAAACCCAAAACAAAGCCAATAAAGCCAATAATCAATCATCATTAATCGATAATCAATTAATAAAGGGCACAGTTGAAGTTATAACTTGATAATGTAGAATGGATGATTATGGAAAGCTCTAAAAGTAGTTTAGATTATTAAGGCGGATTCAACATGATACCATCAATTACACGACGTCAATTTATAAAATCAGCAACTACGGGAGCAGCGGCTATCGGCTCCTCGGCGATCAGTTGCTTTTCTATAGGAGGATGCAATAGTCGCAGCAACACTGAAAGGACCAAATCCGAATTAAAAACTGAACGCCCCAACATTCTATGGATTGTCGGTGAAAACCTGAAGCTCGACCTGGGCTGTTATGGTGCAAAGAATGTGCATACTCCGAATCTTGATGCCCTGGCGGCAGATGGAGTTCGTTATACGCACGCGTTTTCCACCTCTCCGGTATGTGCACCGAGCCGAAGCGCATTTTTCGTCGGTATGTATCAAACGACTTCAGATACCCATAACATGCGTTCTCACCGAAACGATGATTATCGCCTTCCCGAAGGTGTCAGACCAATTACGCATCGACTGAAAGATGTGGGATATTTCACCACAAACATCAAAACGATGAGCGGCCAGGTCGTGGGTTCCGGCAAGCTCGACCTCAATTTTGTAAATGAAGGCAAACTCTACGACGGTGACAAATGGGAAGAATTGAAGACACATCAGCCATTTTTCGCTCAGCTCAATACGCTCGAAGCAGAATACGATATTTACGACCGTCAAACCTGGCGGCAGCCGCGAGTGGAATGGAAGGGAGAGCGCACACATGAAAAGATCGCTACGCCTGAGAACGTAACACCTCCACCGTATTACCCGGATCACCCGATTGTACGTAAAGAATGGGCCCGTTATCTGAATTCGATTTCCGGGATGGATAAAACCATTGGAAAAATCCTGAGACAGTTGAAAACAGATGGCCTGGCAGACAATACGATTGTGATATTCTTCGGCGACAACGGACGCATTGAACCCCGTGGAATCCACTGGTGCTACGACACCGGCCTTCATGTACCACTGATTGTGCACATCCCAAAAAACATCACTTGGCCCGCCAACTATAAACCTGGAACGGTAAGCGATGAGGTAATCAGTCTGATTGATATAACACCTACAACACTGAGCTTTGCAGGAATAGAGCGTCCTAAAGGTATGGACGGCCGCATTTTCCTGGGCGACCGCCTGACTCCGGAGCGCCAGTACGCTTTCTCCGCTCGCGACCGGATTGATGAGACGGTTAACCGGATACGAAGCGTCCGCGGAAAGCGATATCACTACCTCCGAAATTATTATCCGGACCGTCATTTTACTTCCCTGAACCGCTATAAAGAGAAGTGCTTTCCGATCAAACCCTTAATGCGCAAATTAATGTCCGAAGGAAAGCTGACTGGCCCGCCGGCAGAGTTGATGTCACCGACGGTAGCGCCAGAACAGCTCTTCGACACTATCAACGATCCGCATGAGATACATAATCTGGTCGATTCAAAGGTGCCCGAGCATCGTGAAGCGCTGATTCGTATGAGAGCGGCACTTGCCGTATGGATGGTGGAAACTCAGGACCAGGGAGTTTTCCCGGAACCGGAAGATGTGGTCAGGCCATTCGAAAAAGAAATGCACGACTGGTTCGGCACACCCGAATGGTATAAAAAGTAGCTCACCAAAGTCCACGAAGCACAAGAAGAAAGTTGCCAGGTAAAAAGCTTTCACTTACTTATGTGCCTAAAGGCACTTTGCCCCACCATTGTCGCCCCGAGCGAAATTGAGGGGAGCTGAGCCGAAGAAACGATTTAAAATTGAGCGCATATGATGTAGTAAATATCTTATTTGCCCTTTTGTGGATATTTGGAATATGACCTTACATCTTCGGCTGTGGCCGGGACGATTCTGATTGCCTGGCCGCCCCTTGCGGGTAATTCAGCGTTTATAATGGATGAAGAATTTACTATATAACGGCTGATTTTCACGTGGGTCCGTGTCGGTACGGCCGGGTCATCGGTGTAGATATGGGCAATGTACCGGCGATCCTTGTCCAAAAAATTTAGCGGTACGTCGAGGCTGTGCCGGTCATCTCCGTTCATGCATCCGATGAACCAGCTCTCGCCGCAGCGGCGCGCGATAACGGCATATTCTCCGATTTTGCCGTGTACCACTTTTGTATCGTCCCAGACCGTGGGGACATAATCGAAAAACTCCAGTTCCGGCTCATCACCGATGACATTATGACTGCCTCCGGCGCCGCCGGCTCTCCGCGGCGAGTTGTCCGGCCGGTCGTACCAGTAAAGAAATTGCCAGGGACTATAGATACAAACGCTTTTGGCTAATTGATACGCGTGACTTGCATTTTCTTCCACCCGCCGGTCATAGTAGCAAATCGTATTATCTCCAGCGCCAGCCAGCATTCGAGTAAATAAAATCGTCAGAGTCAAGCTGTTCGAAGGTTTTGTTTCATCGCCACGAATACCTTCCTGTGTCATCAGATTTGGATATGTTCGGCTGTATCCTGTCGGTCGGTATTCATCGTGAATATCAACCATAAGATGATATTTAGCCGCCTTGCGAACCGCTTCGTGAAGCCATGCGGTCCACTGCTGCGAACCAACCCGCACAAAGCCGTATTTGACTCCTTTGACTCCCCAGCTTTCGTACAGCGGCAGGATATCATCAAGCTGACGTTCCAGCGCCTTGCGATTTACATACAGCAAGATTCCGATGCCGCGCTGCTTCGCATAATCTATAACTGCATGCAAATCCAGAGGGCCTTTTGAGCGTTTTGGATCTACGGAGATAGTAGTGGCGTCGGATTCGTCGTCATACTCGTGGCCGTACCAGCCTGCATCGAATTCGACATACTGTAGATTGTGCTCAACGGCAAAATCGACACAAGCTTTACCTCCCTTATTTGTTAAGGTAACTTCGCGGATAACTTTACCGGGTTTAATCCATGACGTATCGTCGATTGCGCAGGGCTCATTTAAGTTCAGAATGAGATAATTGCGTTCGAGCAGCTCTCCCGGTGTCTCGCCAATAATAAGGACTCTCCAGGGTGTAGTATAAGGTGTTTCGGCTTTGACTTCGCCGGCTAATGAGCTTATCAAAGTAAGGGGCCGGCTTGTATCCGGTGAGATGCGCATTCGCGCATAATCAACGAGTCTTGCCTCAGCCACCGACACAAATGGGCCGTTGTCAATCTCGATAGTAAGCGGCCTTTCGCAATTATTCTTAATCTTACTAAGCGGCACATTACTATATTGGCCCTGGGCGGAATATGCGGCGTAGGCCGTATGGTCATCTGTAAATGCAAACTGTGTTTTTTCCGCTGAGATAGTGAAGCTCTTCAGGGCTTTTTGCTCCGGAAGTGTATAGCAAAATGCGGCCCCTTCGTTATAAGCACGAAAGATAAGTTTTACTCGCCGATGGGGCAGGTTACTTTCCTTTAACTCGACAACAAGCTGATTGTAATGGTTGCGAATAGTTTTTCGCTCTCCGTAAACGGGTGAGTATGCACTGTTATTACTGCTGCTGGTGACAGAAATGATATTAAAGCCGGCCTCAAGCGCCGGTGCGTCTTTCATGGCAAGCCCAAGACGTGAATCAACAACTATGGGCTGGTTTTTATATGCTACACTGTAAACCAAACAGCCGCTTTGGCCCCCAACGTCCCTGATATCAAATGTAATGGCAACGTTTCCATCGGGCGACTTAACCGCCTGTGCTCCCTTCGCGGCCCTAACGTCTATGAAGCTGAGAAACACAAGTGCCAGAGTAATACAAAAAATATGGCGGGATGATATTAAGGCTTTAAAATGTCGGTAATTTGTTTGATTGTTCATGATTTTCCTCCTGTCCGGGATGTTATGGCAATTTATACCGCCTTTGTCGAGTTTCATACTATTGATTCAAGGTTGCTATTATACTGATTGCGTTAAAAAATGAGTGGATAAAAATAGGTCGAAACAACGAGCCGCTCTTTTCGTATGAGTAACCTAAGCATACACCTAATACAAATAGTGCCGGCCAATGTCCCGTATTATCATGAGTCATTGTAAATAATACGGAGCTTATCACAATTGCAGACCATGCACAGTTCCTATCGGTTGTTCGTTCTTTTTCAGGCTTGTTTGGCGAGGCAAACAGCGAGCGAAAAGCCTCAAGATATGAGCGTATTGTTGTCTGGAAAAGCCCTCGAAACAGCATCTCCTCAAGCAAAGGTACTACTACAACAGCAACGACAATGATCAGTATTCGAGACAGTAATTGTGAATGTTCACTTACAAGCTTGAGTTGCTGATGTTGCTGCATTTCATATTCCTGTCCCCAGAAAAGCTCACCGAAATAAATTGTTATTACCATTGCTGATACTATGAGTGGCCATACTGTAAGTAAATTCAAACCAGCGGCGAAAAAATCCTTCACAATAGTTTTTATATTCAGGCCAAAACCTTTTAATCGCCGGGCAAAATGGATTCTGGCCAGAAAAATTATTACAGCTATCGCACTTAGTTCGCTGATACACAAAATAAGGTTATCTAAAAAATCTTTTTGCCAGTCTTGTAAATTACTGAACAGTATTGGGGCAATCGATGCTATGAGCGTAACGATCCCGAACCAGATAAACAGCGGTATGAAAGGCAGATAAAGAGGCATATTATTTCGGCGTGGTACCGAATCGGCCAGAGACTTTCTGCCCAGAGATGTTTTACGCACCCAGCAGGCAAATATTGCACACCCGGCAAAAAATATAAAGTTTTCTACAGTTATAATGCCGTTGAATTCCATTGACTATTTACTATCGAATATTTACTATTCATCCTTTGAAGTAACTCTACTAATGAGGATGGATTTGTAATTGTCAATTGTTGGCCGCCAATTGTCAAAGGAAAATAGATTATGGACATATTTCATATCGAAGGACCCGTTAAGCTTTCCGGAAGCGTCAGTATCAACGGCTCGAAAAACGCCTGTCTTCCGATAATGGCCGCTACTATTTTAGCCCCCGGCAAATCGGTCTTGAAGTCAGTGCCTCAGCTTTCTGATATCTCGGTATGCGGCAAATTACTTCAACACCTGGGCTGTAAGGTAGCCCGAGAACCGAACGGGGATTTATGTATAGATTCGACGGTGATTGATAATCCTGTCGGCGAATATGAGATTGTCCGCATGATGCGGGCAAGTATTTGCATACTTGGTCCGCTGCTTGCCCGCTGCGGCAGGGCGGAGGTTTCAATGCCCGGAGGATGTGCAATTGGTGACAGGCCGGTAAACATTCATGTCAGAGGCCTGAGGGAGCTTGGCGCACAAATCCATCTTAAAAACGGTTATATCATTGCTGAAGCACCGAACGGTTTGAAAGGTAAAGAGATTTTTCTGGGCGGCCCTTTCGGCTCGACCGTGCTTGGCACCGCGAATGTCCTGATGGCTGCGACATTAGCGAAAGGTCGTACGGTTATAGAATCGGCTGCCTGTGAGCCGGAAATAAAGGACCTGGCAAATTGTCTGAATAAAATGGGCGCCAGGATTACTGGTATCGGCTCGCCGCGACTAATTATCGAAGGCGTTAAAGAGCTCAAGACCGTTGAGTATGAGGTAATTCCGGACAGAATCGAGGCCGGAACATTTATGGTCGCCGCCGCTATAACCCAAAGCGAGCTGCGACTGAAAAATTGTCGCCTCGATGATATGATGGCCGTTGTGGACAGGTTTAGAAATATCGGTGTAGCCGTTGATGTTGAAGGTGATGGTTGTGTTGTTGCCCGCAAAGGTACCATCAGACCTACCGACATTACCACTCAGCCGCATCCCGGTTTCCCCACTGATTTGCAGGCCCAGTTTATGGTTCTTTTGTCACTTGCCGAAGGTAATAGTATCGTAATCGAAAAGATTTTTCCCGACAGATTTATGCATGTTGCGGAATTGAGCCGAATGGCGGCAGATTTGCGTAAAGAAGGCCCGGCTGTGATTGTGGCCGGTGTGAAGACGTTAATAGCTGCTCCGGTGATGGCTTCCGATCTGCGGGCGTCGGCGGCGTTGGTTTTAGCCGGATTGGCTGCTGAAGGGACTACAATTATAAGCAGGGTCTATCACATCGACCGCGGCTACGAGAAAATCGAAGAAAGACTTAACCCACTCGGTGCGAAAATTACCCGACAGAGTATTTAAGCCGAATACCTGCTTTTTATTAATAAAAGCTCCCCGGACTTGTTTGCGAAGGAATGATTTAAAAGCTTGAAAGATGAGCAAGACCCTCAAAATCCTGCGTGATATTGTGCTGGCAATACTGGTTTTAACTGCTGTTATTGTGATAGCAGTTAATCTTTTTGCCGACCGTGCTGTAAGGGCGGGAATTGAGTCCGCAGCAACCAGGACCTTGAATGTCGAAGTCAGTGCAAGTGATGCCGACCTTTCAATAATCTCTGGAAAGCTTGTTTTGAAAAACCTTTTGATTGGCAACCCGCCGGCTTATCAACACGACACACTGCTCGTACTGAAAAAAGCCGAAATCGAAGTTGACGTAAAATCACTTTTGAGCGATGTTGTTAATATAAGGAACATTAGACTCGACGGCGTTGATGTTATGATTGAACAGCAAGGTGTTTCCGGCAACAATCTACAGGATGTATTAGAAGCAATATCCGACGATACAGAAGAGGGCGAAGGGAAAAAACTGCATATAGACAATCTTGAGATTTCCGATATTACCGTTAAAGTCAATATGATACCGAATTCCGGACAAGCTGAGCTAATGACTCTGACGCTTTCACCGATAAGAATGACTAACCTGGGTGCTGATAATAAGCTTGATACGGCTGGTTTAGCGGGTGAGATTGTATTGGCTATTGCAAATGCCCTCGTTGAAGAGGGAATTGGCGTCCTGCCAACGGATATAGTCGGTACAATGACTTCGACTTTGAGTAAAACTATAAACCTGGGCACGAGAATCATGGAAGACAAAGAAGATATCGGCAGGGAGATAACCGAAGGGCTCAGGAATCTGCTGAAATCAGGACCCGGGAAAGAGGAATGATTTCACAACTCATTCAATCATTGTTGGACGGAATCGCTCCCCGACTTTCTTGAAATGAGACAGCGCACTTTCACGGTCGGCAAAGTCTTTTTCAGTGAACAGCAAATCGGTCTGGCCTATATAAATTTGGTCGCCGTCGGCTAAAGCTGTTTCATTATTGATTTTGCTGCCGTTGATAAAAACACCGTGTTTGCTTTTCATATCGAGCGCGAAATACTGTTCCTTGTCTTTATCGAAATGAATCTGCACGTGTTTGCGCGAAACGTGCTCATCGAGAATTTGTATTAGAAGTGCCTCGTCTCGGCCTATCACGTTCGTCCTGTGGCCGAGGGGATAATAGTCACCTTTTTTAGGTCCCGACATTATTATGATAGAAGCCATCGTAACTCCCTGAGATAAACATTTACTTATGCTGTAGTAGAATCCATAATCACCTTGACAAAGTTTTGATCAACTGATATAGTATTAGCCGTTCGCCGCACAGTCAAGATCTTATTAGAGTTATTTCGGCCGCCTTGTCATGTTAGCGGATTATAAAGGATAGGGTACTTTTGGAAGGAGATTAACCATGCGTAAATTATGTCTTGTTTTGATGATTGTATTGTTGTCCTTTTCTACAGGAGCTTTTTCAAAAATGACACCAACAGGAAACCCAAAAGATTTTAAGGTTAAAACGTGTCTGCATTCTGTCAGTTATGCCGGTTTTTGGCGCGGACAGGCCAGGCTGAGTGTTGACGAATTTTTAAATAAAGCCAAGAGGCTTGGATTTGACGGAGTGATGCTGGTCGCCAAGCGGCCTCACGTATCTCTTTTGGATTATGATACTAAGGCTCGAAAGGCCCTCCGGCAAAAAATTGAAAAGCTTGGTCTTGAATTGGTCTGCCTGGCAGGCTATACGGATTTCACAGCGGGAATTGATAAAGCCGGTATTCCTAATGTGGAAATTCAGGCTTGTTACGTCGGAGAGCTGGCCAGGTTGGCGCGGGATTTGGGTACCGATATGGTGCGAATTTTTACCGGGTACGAACGTCCCGGCATTCCTTTTGACAAACAATATGCTCAGGTGCTTGAAGGATTAAAACTCGCCGGCCGCAAAGCTGCCGAGTATGGCGTTACACTTGCCGTGCAGAATCATCACGATATCGCAATTCATCACGATATGATGTACTGGCT
Organism: uncultured bacterium; assembly: GCA_965369645.1. Classification (GTDB taxonomy): domain Bacteria; phylum Planctomycetota; class Phycisphaerae; order Sedimentisphaerales; family Anaerobacaceae; genus NIOZ-UU13. The sequence goes on from CBDURK010000055.1 coordinate 8,415, forward strand.
TCTCAGCGAAGTTAATTTGCCCAATGTCAAAGCTGCTTTTGATGCCTGGTCCCCGACCCTCGAAGGTTTGAGTTCCGAGGAAATTAGGGCCGCCATTTGGAAGATGAAACCATTTATAGTCCATACCACCGCAGCCGATTATGTGCGCCTGCCTCGGTATCATTACAACAGCAATTTGACGAATTATATGCAGCAGCAGACATTAATTCGGGCCGTCCCGGTAGGAGAAGGCATTATTGATTACGAAACATTTTTCGATACGCTCAGAGAAATCGGCTATCAGGGATATGTCACGTACGAGATGTGTGAGGTATTGGATGGCGGCGGTGACATCGAAAATCTGGACAGAACTGCAAAGAAGTTTCTCGAATATATGAAAAAGTTCCAGTGAAATAAGAGACGATAAACACCGGAAGGCCGTTCATTTTTCAGATTGCAGGTAGTTATCCCCTCCAGGGACGTTGTCTGTTTATATCGCCGGATAATATGTCTTTGGCAATGATAACATCTTCTCTGACCTGAAAATCGAACATCCCTGCACAGATGAAATCGGCGCCGTTTTCGAAGGCATACTTAAAGCCGTCTCTGGGATGTATTGCTCCTGCGGCCATGACCTTATAAGCTATCCAGGGTTTGTCCACGTTTTTCATAAACTCGACGGTTTTTTCCGGATTAGCCGACCAGACATTATCCTTAACTCTTTCTTCGGTAAAGGACCAGTAATCACTTTTGTGAACGGTTTTCATATAGAAGTCAACGCCGATTGACGCTTCTTCACATGCCATAGGCACCTCTACATTGTGACCTCCGATGCCTGCTATGGCGCCGTTTTGCTTGATAAATTCGACCGCTTTTCCGAGAAGGTCCACCCGGCCTTTTTCAACAAATGTGTCCGCAATGCCGCCGTGCACGTAAGCTCCGATAGCTCCGTTATCGATGGCCGCTTTTGCCTCTCCTGTCGGATCATCTGATGTCATTTTCACCTGGGCTATCCACTGTAGTTTGCCGCCTCTGTTATTCCAGTATTTGTTCATAATCCTTATACAGTGCTCATCGAGCCGCAGTATCGCTGTATTAATTCCGCATTCTTCGCATACCTCGAAAGTCTCCATTACTTTATCGTCCGTGAAATATTTCCTAAGCAGGGAAGATACGTATATCAGGTCTCTGCTGTGGGCGAATCCGCTGATAAGATTGCCCCCTGCGAACATTCTGCTGATCTTGACATTACCGATTTTACCCATCGGCAAACCTTTGATAGAACCTCCCGGCATTCTTGGTGCAGGCTTGTTTGTCATCGCTGCCAATAAAGCCTTCTCTTCAAAACTTAAAGCTATTGCTGCTCCTGTTGATAAGGCCGCGGATTTCTTCAAAAAATTACGCCGGTTTATATTTTCTGACATGATTCACCTCTTCTTTATGTTCTTTGTTCAACCATTTTTGCATGAATATTGTATATAATCTTTCCTTTTTTGTCCACTATATAATTGCCTATACACACCGATATTCTCAAGAAGTGATGGTTTCTCCGTTGATTCGTTTTATCATTTATGCTACAATTATAATAAAGTTGTTTACTTGTGTGAGTCTTCGAAGGACCCCCATATTGGGGTTGTAATTAATAGCATAAAAAGAGTGAGGAAGGGGATATAAACATCCTTGGTATTATGAACAAGCTTCTTGTTGTCTTTGCACTACACGTATTGTTGTCAGGTTTTATACCGGCCCAAAGGGCCTATAGTGCCCAGCTACCTTTGGTCATCAACGAGTTCATGGCCTCTAATAGCAGTTCTGCCCAGGACCCGCAGGGCCAGTATGATGACTGGATCGAAATCCACAATTATGGCGCTGATGCCATTGATATAGGAGGTTTTTACCTCTCGGACGATTTGTCTGCTCCCACTAAGTGGCGGTTTCCACAGAGTATTCCAGCTCTAACTACTATACCTCCGCATGGCTATTTATTAATATGGGCCGACAACGATACCGCATATTCCGGACTCCATGCCAATTTCAAACTCGATGCCGGTGGTGAGCAGATTGCTTTGTTTGACTACGATGGAAGTACTTTAATTGACAGTGTTGTCTTTGGTGAGCAGACTGCCGATATTTCCTTTGGCCGCTATCCCGATGCCGTTGATAACTGGCAGTTCTTGAGTTCCCCCAGTCCCTCAAGTGAAAATATCAGAGTGTATCAGGGTTTTATTGATGAGGTAAAATTCAGCCATGAGCATGGCTTCTACGATGCGACTTTCTCTGTTACCCTCGCTGCTGAAACCAAAGATGCCATAATATACTATACCCTTGACGGTACTGAGCCGTTTAATACATCGAGTGCGGCGCGGTCCCCGATGGGTATGACCTATACGGGTCCTATTACTATCAGAGGAACAACATGTCTGAGGGCGGTTGCAACAAAGCCGGGCTGGAAATCTTCGGAGATTACAACGCGTACCTACATCTTTCTCGACGACGTGATAAGGCAATCTCCCACGGGACAACAGCCCGGTCCTCAATGGCCCAGAGGCAGCGTCAATGGCCAGGTCATCGATTACGGTATGGACCCCGACGTAGTCAATAACGCTCGATATCGGGGTATAATTAAAGATGCACTGCTGGCGATACCTACTATCTCACTTGTTACGGATTTGGATAATCTGTTCGATTCTTCTAAAGGTATTTATGTCAATGCACGTCGAGACGGTATCGAATGGGAACGGCCTACCTCGGCCGAGTTGCTCAACCCCGACGGCAGTGAAGGTTTCCAGATAAATGCGGGCCTGCGGATCCGCGGGGCATTCAGCCGAAGTGGTAGTAATCCCAAGCACGCCTTGCGACTGTTCTTTCGCAATGAATACGGAGCGACAAAGCTCCGGTACCCACTGTTCGGCAGCGAGGGAGTGGACGAGTTCGACAAAATCGATCTGCGTACCAGCCAGAACAACTCATGGGCGTTCCAGGGCAGTTCCCAAAACACGCTTATTCGGGACGTCTTCTCCCGCGATGTCCAGCGTGACATGGGCCAGCCGTACACCCGTAGCCGATATTATCATCTTTATATCAATGGACATTACTGGGGCATCTATCAGACACAGGAAAGGGCCGATGCCGATTTCGCCGAGTCATACCTGGGCGCTGATAAAGAGCAGTACGATGTCATTAAGAACGACTCATCAGGCTCACGCGCCCTGCACGCCACTGACGGTACGATAGATGCATATCGCCGGCTGTATGACGCTGCCGTCGCCGGTTTCAATTCCGACGCGGCTTACTTTGCCGTACAGGGACTTCGCCCTGACGGCTCACCGGATCCGGCCGGCGAGAAACTGCTTGATCCTGAGAACCTGATGGACTATATGATTTGCACCTACTATACAGGTGATCCCGATGCGCCGGTGAGTTGCTGGGCACACTTCTCAAACAATGTGTTCGCTATCTACAATCGTGTCAACCCACAGGGATTCACGTGGTACCGGCACGATGCCGAGCACTCCCTCGGGGCCAATGGTGGGGTCAACGAGTCCAGGCTCTTGACCGATTCTACGGATCGGTCGATTGGTGAGCAGTGGCGTCATTTTAATCCGGCATGGCTCCATCTGCGCCTAACCGGCCATCCGGAATATCTCATGAAGTTCGCCGACCGGGTGAATAAATATTTCTTCAACAGCGGAATACTAACATCAGGGCAGAACATCCGGCGGTGGAACGACCGGGCAGA
>CBDURK010000056.1:0-12043 GCA_965369645.1 uncultured bacterium
TTCAATTGGAGTCGCGTCGATTTTTATGGTTCCCGATTTTGGTTTTAGTGCTCCACACAGCAGGTTAAGCAGTGTGCTCTTGCCGGCTCCATTGGGGCCGGCTATTCCCAGAAATGTCCCCGCTTTGATTTCGAAGCTGATGTCTTTCAAAATCGTGTTTTGCGGTGTATAACCGAAGCTTAGATTTTTAACCTCTATAATAGCGCTCATTTTAACCAGCTAACTTTCCTACTGTATTTGACTAAAAGGACCAGGAAAAACGGTCCGCCGAGGATGGCTGTTACCACTCCAACCGGCAACTGGGCCGGAGCGATGATAACCCGTGCCAGTGTATCTGCAATTACCAGGAATATCGCCCCGACGATACCGCTCAAAGGAAGCAGTTGACGGTGGTCGGGTCCGAAAACCAGCCGGACTGCGTGCGGTACGAGCAGACCTACAAATCCTATCAGCCCGCTCAAACTGACTGCGACGGCTGTTATGGCCGCTGCAATCCCAAAAGCGATTAGCTGAGTTCTGGCGATGTTGACGCCCATACTTCTGGCATCTTCCTCGCCGAAGCTAAGAGCGTTTAACTGGGGACTTATATAGAATAACGCTAATATCCCTCCGATTACACATCCTGTTCCCAGCCACACCACAAGAAAACTTTCCTCCGTTATATTTCCCATAAGCCAGAATATTGTTGAATATACTTGTTGGCTTTTTGAGATTGATGTAAGGAACATAATAACCGCCGAAAAGAAGGCGTTTACCACAACTCCTGCAAGCAGCAGGCCGGTTACGTGAAACTTACCCGTAAGGCGGCCGATGAACCAAACCAGCCAGACTGTTCCTAAGGCCCCGGCAAATGCAAAAAATGCTACCGGTGAGCGTCCCAAAAGCATCCAGTCGAATCCGCTGATAACTGCGATGATCACCCCCAAACCAGCTCCGCTCGATATCCCTAATATGTATGGGTCGGCAAGGGGATTGCGCAATAGCGCCTGGAAAACGACACCCGAACATGCCAGGGCTGCACCGACAAGACAGGCGAGAATAATCCGGGGTAACCTGAACTTTACGAAAATTTGGTAGTCAGGATTTGCCCCTTGTGTGCCGGGCCCTTGAAATGCGGTTTTAAGAGAAATGCTCTCGGTGCCAATCAAAGAGCAGGCGAACATCACCGCTATGAGTATTATAAGTGCTGATACTGTCCTGATAATCAATTTTTTTGGTGTCAGCAACTCTTTCATTAGTTCAATTCTCAAAAAGCTCAGGTCGTAAACATCCGGCGATAGTTTCTATTGCCTCGTATAGTCGTGGGCCAAGCCGCGAGACAGTATCACCGGGTATTACGTAAATCTGCTTGTTTGCCACTGCAGGAAGATTCTCGAAATTGCTCCAATATAGCAGTGCTCTGTTCTGTTGGGCAGTCAGGTCTTTTTGCTGCATTGATGGCTCGATTATGACATCAGCGCCGCAAACGATGACCTGTTCGGCTCCGATTGGGGGGTATTTATGTAATGTCGGGCCAATAGCATTTTCGCCGCCGGCCAATTCAATCATCTCATTCACAAACGTATCGCGCCCGGCCACTCGCAACGGTTCTCTCTGAACGACCCAGAGTACCCTTACTTTAGTTTTCGTGCCTACCAAAGCCGAGAGTTTGTTCAATTTATTTCTGATATTTGTTACCAGCTCATTCGCTTCATACTGTTTGCCGGTCGCTGCGCCGATTGTCTCAATGGCCTCAAAAAGGTCATTTACCTTTTCAATATTCACTGTCAGGCAGTTATAGTTGATACGTTTGAGCCGCTCAGCAAGATTTTTCTGCTGCTCGAATCCAAGCGTCACTATCAGGTCGGGCCTGGCCGCTATTATTGCTTCGATGTTCGGCTGCCAGAACGTACCGGCCTTTGCCTTTTTTGCCGCTGCCGGAGGATAATCACTGTGAAGCGTAACTCGCACTATTTCTTTCTCCAGTCCGAGCGCAAAAAGAATTTCCGTAAGATTGGGAGCTAAAGATACGATTCTATTGGCTCTCGTTGGTAGGGGGGTATCGCCACAGTCTTGTCTCTGCTGGATATCAAATATGGCAAATCCTGCGGCACTCCAGCATGTGATTATTAATAATAGCCACAACCACTTATTCATCAGGTCCTCTTGAACTGTTTTTCCAAATCACTTATTGAAAATTTTATCGTGGTGGGCCTGCCATGTGGACAGCGGCTTGCGGATTCGGCGTTTACTTTATCCCGGAGCAAGTGCTCTATTTCACTGTCCGTTAGTCTTTGGCCGGCCTTGATTGCCGCCTTGCACGCTGCCATATTCAAAACCTCATCGAGCAGCCTTTCGCTGTCAAGGTTTATGTCCTTACGGCCGAGCAGGTCGATTAAATCCTGGACAAAATCAAGCGGGTCGGCCTTGGTCAATAAAGTCGGAAAAGCCTGGATGGCTATGGCTTTCGGGCCGAACGGTACAAGCTCAATTCCTAATTTTTCAAGCAGGTCGGCATTGGTGTTAAGCAAATCAGCGTCAGAGGGGGTAACATCGAAGCTTTCAGGTATCAGCAGTTTTTGCGATTCGAGTTTGCTTTTTCGTATTCGCTTGCACAAATCTTCGTATATTATTCGCTCATGCAGTGCATGTTGGTCGATAATTACGAATCCCTCATCGGTCTGCACTACGATGAAACTGTCGTGTATTTGCATGAATTTTCTTTGTTCCGAGCGAATCTCCGGCACTGGCTGGCTCGTTTGAGCAAAAGACGAAACCATAGCCGCCCCTGTGTGGCTTTCGGGTATCTGTCGGCTGGAAGGGCGAAGCGCTACGATTTGCTGTTTTGGTTTATAGCTGAATTGCTGTTGGGTTTGAGCCGGTCTGTGCTTTTTGAAAAATTCGGCCATCGCATCGGAAATTGCCTCGCTTCTATTACCAGGGGCGCCGATTCCCTGCATTCCGGGCGAACCGGTTGCTGTTGGCAGTACTGCATGGCTCTGGAGGTCTGTGCCTAAAAGCTTTTCCCGAAGACAGCCAAGGATTTGCGAATGGACCAGGTTGGAGTTATAAAATCGCACTTCGCTCTTGGTCGGATGTACGTTCACGTCATAGTCTTCATAGGGCATTTGGAGAAACAGAAAAACGACAGGGAATCTGTTCGGTTCCAGGAGGCCGCGATATGCCTCTTTGATTGCATGAGAGATGAATTTGTCGCGGATGAATCGGCTGTTTAGAAATACATATTGAAACTTCTTGCTTGTTCTTGAAATGCTCGGCTTACCCATCAAGGCAAGGATATGTAAACTTTTTTCATTACTTTCGGCCTCAATCAGATTTTCAGAAATCCCGCTCGAAGGTATTGGCGATAGTTCCGCTATGCGCTGGTGAAGATGGTCTTTATCTGAAAGCCTGTAAAGCTCTCTGCCGTTATGTATCAGCGTCAAATCCAGACTGTCATTTGCTAATGCAATGCGTTTGAATTGTTCGGCGATGTGGCCCATTTCGGTGTTGGCTGTTCTTAAGAATTTTCGCCGGGCGGGTAATTTATAGAAAATGTCTCTGACCTGGATTGTTGTGCCGTAATCTGCGCTGGCAGGGATTATGTCTCTCTTATTGCCGCAATCTATCTCGATGCAGTTGGCGCCGGTGTGGCTCTTTGCTCTGCTCGTGCACTTTACCTGTGAGATCGAAGCGATACTTGCCAATGCCTCGCCTCTAAAGCCGAGCGTCGAGATGCCCTGTAAGTCTGAGCTGGTTTTGATTTTACTCGTGGTGTGTGGCTCGAATGCTCTGGCCAGGTCCTCTCCGTCCATTCCGCAGCCGTTATCTGTAATCGATATCAGTTTTCGGCCTCCGTCTTCGATGGACACCGTTATTTTCGTTGCCCCCGAATCGATACTGTTTTCCATCAGTTCCTTGACCACACTCGCAGGCCGTTCAATGACCTCGCCGGCTGCAATCATATTAATCATATTCTGGTCAAGGACGAGTATTTGACCCATTGTGTTCTCCCGTCCCCACAAGGTGCTTTTGAGTATCCAATGACGAATAACGAACTTTGAAATTCGATGTTTCTTGTTCGATATTCATTATTCTATCAAACTTTTACCTGTCATTTCCTCAGGTTGCGGCAGTTGCATCATCTCCAGCATGGTAGGTCCTATGTCGGCTAATCTGCCGCCATCACGGAGTTTGCTGTTTTTATGGCGTTCGTCGAATATGACCAGCGGCACATCCCCAATAGTGTGAGCGGTATGCGGATTGTCCGGGCTGCCATCTATCATTTTTTCAAAATTGCCGTGGTCGGCTGTGATTATTGCCGACCCGCCCAGAGACTTGACCTTATCCAATATCCTGCCCACGCACTCATCTACTGTTTCCCCCGCCTTTATCGCTGCGGATAATATGCCGGTATGGCCTACCATGTCCGGATTGGCAAAATTTATTACCATCGCATCATATTTATCCGAATCAAGTCTTTCCAATACAACCTCGGTAACCTCGTAAGCACTCATTTCGGGTTTTAAGTCGTATGTTCGAACTCGTGGCGAAGGGACAATTTGCCTGTCTTCGCCGGAAAACGGTTTTTCGGTGTAGTCGTTGAAAAAGAAGGTAACGTGAGCGTATTTTTCCGTCTCGGCACAGCGAAATTGCTTCAGGCCCAGAGAATTCCAGTACGTCCCTAATATGTTTTTCATCTTTGACTGTTTTGGAAATGCCACCTGCGCAGGTATCGTGGCGTCGTATTCGGTCATACAGACGAAATATATGTCCGGCTTGGTTGTTCTTGTAAATTCTTTGAAGTTCGGATCAACGAACGCCCGTGTAATTTCGCGGGGCCTGTCGCCGCGGAAGTTGAAGAATATTACACCGTCGCCATCTTCGATTGTGGCCAGTGCTTCATTGTCTTCATTGACAATGCACGTCGGCTCGATAAATTCATCGGTTACTTCTTTTTCATAACTTTTTGCAACCGCCTCTGCAGGACTGGCGGCTTTGATACCCTTGCCTATCCTCATGCATTCGTAAGCTTGTTGTACGCGGTCCCACCGGCTGTCACGATCCATCGCATAAAACCTGCCCATAACGGTTGCGATTTTGCCTACGCCAATTTCCCGGGTCTTTTTTTCTATTTCGTCTATATATCCAGCTCCGCTGTCCGGCGGGGAATCGCGTCCATCGGTAAAGGCATGGATAAATATATCCTTTACCTCATTTCTTTTAGCCAGCTCAAGCAGGCCGTACAGGTGGTCCAGCCGTGAGTGCACACCGATATCACTGCACAGGCCCATAATGTGCATTTTGCTGTTATTGTTTTTTACGAATTTTATTAAATTGTGGAATTCTTCATTCTCGAAAAAAGAACCATCGACAATAGTGTGACTTATTCTTACGGATTCCTGTGGGACGATTCTGCCGGCACCGATATTTTGATGTCCTACTTCACTGTTGCCCATCGTGCCGTCCGGCAATCCCACGTCTTCGCCGCTGGTATGGATAAGACAATTTGGATACTCCGCCATCAGCATATCATCTACCGGTGTATTAGCGCACTTGATTGCATTATATTCATCTTCATCCGGATTTGGGTTGTGACCCCATCCGTCACGGATGATTAGTACGAACGGCTTATTTTTCAAAGCTACTTTTTGTTTTGTCATAAAAAAACAACCTTTCAATCAATAACAACAAAGACGAGGCATAGCCTCGTCCTCATCATCGAGTTCATCTGAATTAAGTTTACATGATATGAAGCTCAGCAGGATATGTCAAACATTTAGATAAAACGCTTCAAATACGGGATTTGGCAGGGGCCGGTTATTTGCCTTTTTGGTTATTCCAGAGCAGAATCTGCAAACGCTGAGAAAATGCGTAGCCGGTTTGCCTGCACATCTCAGCTACCATTGGTGATTTGGCTAAAAGTTCATCTCTTGTCGCCGCTTGAGGCATCAGCATGACCTTTTCCGGATTAATACTGCCAATTTTCCCAATAGTGTGCTGAATTTCAGACAGATCGTCTTGTGAATCTACGACAAACTTTAATTGATATTCGTAATTACCGACCAACTCTTGCAGAACGGCAATATCCAGCCTTGAATCCTTATGCCCGGCAGATGCTTTTGCATCATCGGCAGCAGAGTTGCTCAATTTCGGACTGATACTCATCAAATCACACGGCATGTCCCGGATATATGCGATTCCTGCGGTTTCAATTGTAATGTGTTTGCCGGCGGCCTTTAACTCGCGAACTAACTGCGGCAGCTCTGGATTTATCATCGGCTCACCGCCGGTTATTACAATAAACTTACAAGGCCATTGTTGTCCTGGGGACTCCTTGTGGAGAACAGTTTTGACTATATCACAGATGTTATAATCTTCTCCTGCTTTTTGGTCCCATGCGTATTTTGTATCACACCACTTGCATTGCAAAGGACAGCCGGCAAGTCGCACGAACACGCTGGGGACACCGGCTAAAAAACCTTCGCCCTGCAAAGAATAAAATATCTCGTTTATTACCATTGCTTTCATGTCCCGGTGTCGTCAATCGGGATTTGATATTCAACTGGGTCGTTAAGACCGGCTTCGGCAAAGCCTTTTAATCTTAATCTGCATGAGTCACATCTGCCGCAGCTTCTGCCTTGTTGGTCGGGATCGTAGCAACTGTGCGTCATAGCAAAATCCACGCCGAGTTTTGTTCCGGCACGGATGATTTCGGCCTTTGTCATCTTTATAATCGGAGTATGAATATGGTACTGGTCTTTATTCTGGATTGCGGCTGCTGTGGCGAGGTTCGCGGTTTTTTCAAAGGCGGCTATAAATTCGCCACGGCAATCGGGATAGCCGCTGTAATCAGTTACATTGACCCCGATAAAAATATCAAACGCACGTAATACCTCCGCCCAGGCAAGTGCATAACTTAAGAATATCGTATTTCGAGCCGGCACATAAGTTACCGGGATTTGGTCTTGTTTACCTAAATCGGCCCTGTCCTTTGGTACTTCAATCTTTGAATCAGTCAGGGCTGAGTCGCCGAACTGAGCCAAATCAATGTCGATTATCCGATGCTCAGCGGTTGCCGTCGAGCCTGCGATTTTTTTTGCTGCCTCGATTTCCCGCTTATGTCGCTGGCCATACCGAAAGGTCAGGGCATAGCACTCGAAACCTTCATCGCCGGCTATAGCCAAAGTTGTTGCGGAATCAAGACCGCCGCTTAACAATATTACCGCTTTTTTGTCTGCCACCGGTTAATCTCCGTCTAAATAAAGATTGATTTCAGGAAAGCGCATGATCAAAAGAATTTTAACGATTTGGCCGAACGCTGTCAAAAAGCAAAAAATGAACGATTTTTATAATCGCTCCGGCATGAAGCTTTTTTTCTCTCTAACAGAGATTATTACTTGTCATAAGCGGCCCGTTTGATTATATTAGCAATGATTGGATTTGTAAGAAATGAGCGAACTCGTGGAAATAGAAATATTCGATAATCCCCGCTCTGAGCGGGACTATTGTATAACAATCAAATGCCCGGAGTTTACCAGCCTCTGCCCAAAAACGGGACAGCCGGATTTCGGTGAAATTGTTATCGAATATTGTCCCAACAAGTCCTGCATCGAACTGAAGAGCCTGAAATTCTATATGCAAAGCTACCGCAATAAGGGTATATTTTACGAGTCTCTGACAAATGATATATTAGACGATTTGAAGGGTATATGTAAGCCGCGCTGGATGAAGGTCACCTCTCGATTTACACCTCGCGGGGGAATAACTACCGAAGTGGTTACGGAATATAAATCGAGGAAATAAGCGGCTTAATCTCGCAGATTTCTTCGAAACTGATTAATACAAAGAGCAAGGGGACTGTTAACCAATTAAGAGGTGCTAAAATGGCGATAATATTTCACTGTGATTATTGTGAAAAAAAAATAGAAGCCGCTGATAGTGCCGGCGGTAAATGGGGCAAATGTCCGGCGTGCCATAACAAGCTATATGTTCCTGCTCCGGAATCCGACGATGAGCTCGCGCTTGCACCGATGGATGTTACTGCCGAGGAAAAAGAAAAACAACTAATGAACGAGACAAACAGGCTCACACTTGACATATTAAAGGAAAGAGAGAATCTCGAAGAAGCCGCTAAATCGGATAAATCCATTGAAGTAACCACACAAGGATTTGAAATTAGCCATGTACAATTGAAGCAATATATCATTAAATATCTGCGTCTGATGGCTGATAGTGAATTGTATGAAGCCCAGAAAATAGCGGCCCTTATAACGCCCTATAGTGCACGTGCCGTGAAAATTCTCGACAAAATGGCCGTTAGCGATATGCATGAGCCGGATTTGGCTGGAGTTTCTCAGCTTGTGCTTTCGGGCTTGATCAAGTCTCTGAGAGATGAAATAAGCTGATTTTTTAGAGAAATTTTTCGAAGCCGGCCAATATGGTCCCAAAAAATACCTTCAATTTGCAAATCTAAACCGTTTTTTTCGGTCTGCAAAAAAATACCTCGCCTTAGATTTCCTCCCGGTTTGGTCATGCTGAAATTGTTTCATATATTTTATTTAGAAACAGTAATAACGACATGAGTGAACCCCTTAAAAACATGGAAGGAAACTTATTATGGCCAATGAGACCACAGCAGTGCACGTTACCCATGAGACAATAGGGAAAGTTGGTGGTATAGGCGCTGTCCTGCAGGGCTTCTTCACAAGCAAATCTTATCTTGAATCAATTGACAGGTCAATCCTTATCGGCCCATTGTTCACCACTGAAGGCTCACTATCAGAGCGGCTCGGTGATGATGGAAAAGTGCTGTATTCATCTATTGATGGATATTTCAATACAGAATACGCTCCCGCCTTTCGTGAGATCGAACAATATTATAATGTAGGTATTGTTTATGGAAGGCGATTATTTGTTGATAAAGAGACAGGAATAAAAAGCTCACCCGAGGTTGTGCTGGTAGATGTAAGGTTTATAGATAAAGGTGCCATTAATGAATTCAAAAGACGCCTGTTCGACCAGTTCGGCATTCAAAGCCATTTACATGAACACCTGTGGGAATATGAACAATATGTCAGGTTGGCGCCTGTGGCGATTGATGTGCTAAAAGTGATAGGTGCCGCTAAGGATTCGACGGTTGTTTTTTCGCACGAGTTTATGGGAATGCCAACGGCATTGGCGGCTATTCTCGAATCTTCCTGTAATTTCAAGACAATTTTTTACGCTCATGAAGTAGCCACAATGCGACGCATTGTAGAAGAGCATCATGGACACGATACAATGTTCTATAATGCTATGAAACAGGCTCATAATAATGGGATTTTCGTCAACGATGTGTTTGGCGACCAGAGTACTTATTTCAAACATGCTCTTGTCGAGGCATCGAAACACTGCGACCATATATATGCGGTGGGCGATTATGTGGTGGATGAATTGCGGTTCCTTGCGCCCCAGTTCGAGAACGCCAGCATAAATATAGTTTATAATGGTATCCCGTCATATCAAATCAGTGTTCAGGAAAAGCTTGCATCGAAAGAGAAACTCCGGCGGTATTGTGAGAATCTCTTGGGCTATAAGCCGCATTTCATCTTCACACATGTTACAAGATTGGTAAAAAGCAAGGGAATGTGGCGTGATTTGCGTGTACTCGAACATATGGAAAAAGAATTCAAAACACAGGGAAAAACAGCGGTATTACTTGTTCTTTCGACCGAAGTATCAAGGCGCCGCAGCAGTGATATCTACAATATGGAATCGACATATAATTGGCCTGTGGCTCACCGTGAAGGCTGGCCCGACCTCTCAGGCGGTGAGGCTGAGTACTACACTGCTGTACAGGAATTCAACACCAGAAGCAGCAATATTAAAATTATTTTCATCAATCAGTTCGGTTTTGCGCCGGAAAGATGCGGTAAAAAGATGCCGGCGAATATGGAGTTTATGGATATCCGCAAAGGAAGCGATGTCGAATTTGGCCAGAGCATTTATGAGCCGTTTGGCATAGCTCAGCTCGAACCCCTGACTTTCGGTGGAATATGCGTATTTACTAATGTTTGTGGGTGTTTGGGATTCCTGCGGGACACAACAGGAGGAGCAGACGTTAAGAATGCTATCATTGCGGACTATACGAAACTGGCTGCCCGCGAGTATGCCGAAATCGAGGACATACTGCAGATTGAACGATCTGTTCGAGACCGGACAGAAGCTGCCGAAAGTGAAAGAGTTGCGATGCAAATATGCTCACGTCTGCCTAAGAACGAGGCCGAGGTTGAAAGTATGCTTCAAGCAGGCTACGAGCTTGCGAAGAATATGGACTGGGACACAGTAGTGAAAAAATATCTGCTCAGCGGCCTGCAGTCAGTCTGTAATGCGACTGAAGAAATTAAAGTGCCTAACGAACTGCACATATCATAATTCGTTTCTCACATTCTGCTTTGCTTTTCTTACTTTGAGTCTTTCCGCTTGACTGCTCAAAGCAGGGCGGTTAAACTGCCTCTTGTGGGTAAGATTGCGGAAAAACCGGTTATTGGCATTCTAGGTGGTATCGGCTCAGGCAAGAGTACAATTGCTGCTGAGTTTGCCAAATTAGGCTGTAAGGTTATTGACGCCGACAGAATTGCTCATGAGTTGCTCCAGGAGCCTGCTGTCAGAGAAAAAGTGGTGGGCCTTCTTGGACAGGCTGTTTTGGATTCTTCGGGGAAAATTGACCGTCGGAAAGTAGCTGAGGTGGTCTTTGCCGATGAGAATATGCTCGCTTCACTTAACAGGATAATTCATCCTCGTGTCCTGCAGAGAACTCAGGAGCTTATTGAACAATCCAGGAGCCAAAATCAAGTCAAAGCAATCGTTCTGGATATGCCGTTGTTGGTGGAAGTTGGTTGGCACAAGAAGTGCGACAAGATTATTTTTGTCGATTGTGAACAAAAATTAAGGCAGGAAAGAGCGGAAAAAATGGGTTTTGACAAAAAACAGATCAAAATTAGAGAAAATTTTCAGATTTCTCTGGACAACAAAGCAAACCTCGCCGATAATATCATAGAAAACAATTCTGACTTCTCGGCAATAGCCAAACAAGTCACTGGTATTTTCTCTTACATTGTGGATAATGGGTAAGTGGGGTTTACTGTAAAACACTCATATTAGTGTTGCCCATTTTTAATATATAGGTTTTATTTCAACTGTTCAAAATTCAAATCTTATTTAATTCCTACGTTCGCATCCTCGAACTTTCTTGCGAAAGCGAGAATGCCGGTAATGTGAGTGCAGGCGTGAAGCCCGGAAAAATCGGGATTTTAGAATCGTGTCCCTGCTATCCGTTTTTAAGGATATGAGCTTTGTGGGGTATGATTAAAGTTTTATAATTGTAAAAGGAGTAATGATGGCTAAGGCTGTAAAGAGCACAGGCAAAAAGCGAAAAAGCACGAAAAAGAAGAAGATTGTTCCGGAAGAACAAGCTGTTACCCAGCAGCAGGAGAAGGCAGTCGTCCCGATGGAGTCCGAGACCGGAGCCGAACAGGCAGAGGATAAACAGGCTGTAGCTACATCCCAGGAAACTGCGCCTGTAGATACCGAAGACGAAGCCCGGAAAGCCAAAGAAGCTGAGGATGAATCCACCCATGATAAATACGAGCGGATTAAGAAAGGCAATTTGTATCTGACGGATTTGCAGAAACTTACTGTTGCCGAGCTGCACGACATGGCTAAGAATGATAAGATCACGGAATACAGTGCCCTTAAGAAGCAGGATTTGATTTTCAGAATTCTCAAGGAACGTATTCGCCAGAGCGGGCTAATGTTCGGCGAAGGCGTACTCGAAGTGCTGCCGGACGGTTACGGATTTCTGCGAAATACCGATTACAATTACCTGTCATCGTCGGACGACATCTATGTTTCTCCATCTCAAATCAGGCGTTTTGGCTTGCGGACAGGAAACATCGTATCTGGCCAAATCAGGCCACCAAAAGATTCGGAAAAGTATTTTGCTCTTCTGCGAGTTGAAGCGATTAACTATGAAGACCCGGATAACCTTGCCGAAAAGATAGTATTCAGCGATTTGACGCCC
>CBDURK010000057.1:0-11962 GCA_965369645.1 uncultured bacterium
TATGTTCACCGTCTCTTCGGTTAATTATCGCAGGTTCAGTCTTTCCGACGGCTGGCTTAAAACGCCGACCTGCTATTTTTTAGTCATCAGCATTGTGCTGTTGATAATCGTTTTATCACAGAAATTTTTCGGTTTTTTCCCACGATTAGTTCCTGAAATTAATCGTCACTATCGCTGGCTAAAAATCCCCCTTGGGCCAATATCGATGAGTTTTCAGCCATCCGAGATGGCGAAGTGGGCGGTTGTTTTCTTTTTAGCCGCTGTGTGTGATAAGTTCGGCGATAAAATCAGATTGTTCTGGAAAAGGTTTGTTCCCATCTGCTCGGTCGTGGGGCTGGTAGTAATCCTTATTATTGTCGAGGACTTCGGCACGGCGGCGCTTATATCGCTTCTGGCTTTTTTGATGCTAATCATAGCGGGGGTAAAACTGCGGCACATCCTGCCGCCTCTTTTTCCTGGAGGACTCCTTTTTTATATAGCGATCAAATACTCTCCCGGGCGATGGGATCGGATTATAGCCTTTTGGAATCCTGATAAGTGGGCGGATGGGATTAATTATCAGCCGAACCAGTCGCTGATTGCCCTTGGTTCCGGGGGGTTGTGGGGAAAAGGCTTAGGCAAGGGGATATGTAAATACGGCCATCTGCCGGAAGATACGACGGATTTTATCTTCGCGATTATCGGTGAAGAGCTTGGCTTTGTCGGAAACGCGGCGGTCATCGGGTTGTTCATCATGTTTGTCTGGCTGGGGATTTTAGTGGTCGCGCGGTGCAAAGACCGCTTCGGCGAGCTTCTGGCCGGCGGGATAGTTCTGACAATCGCGATTCAGGCGGTGCTTAATATCGGTGTGGTAACGGTTGTTCTGCCAACAAAGGGCCTGCCACTGCCGTTTGTAAGTGCCGGCGGAACGAGTATGCTGCTGTCAGCGGCGGCGGTCGGTGTGTTGTTGAATATTGCCAAGCAATCGACCTCAAATTCCGACCAACTGGAATAATATACCCTTTTAGGATAGTAAATTACCGCGAGTAAAATCATAAAATATTACTGTAAAGCTACTACCTGTGGCACAAGTTACCCGCGCACAAACAGGAATTTTCAACCGAGAGCACTATATTATGGAAACATCCGACACCGACCCCCGTCAGGGAAAACAAACAATCAAGTCAGAGCGTCCCTGGGGTGATGTTTATATGGTGGTTCGTAACCAGGAGTGCTCGGTTGATTTGACATTTGTTCGGCCCGGTGAGCGTGCCAGTCTGCATTGTCACCAAATCAGATATGAGCTTTTCCATTTTCTCGACGACGGCGCCCATCTGGAATTAGACGGGCAAATCCATCATCCAAATACTCACGATGAGTTTCTGATTGACCCGGGCGTTAAGCACAGGTTCTGGGCAGAGGACAAACCCTTTCGTATGCTGGTGGTATCTTTCGGCAAGTGGGAGGCAGAAGACCAGTGCCGCCATGAAGACGACTACGGCAGAAAAGGTGAAGAGCTGGCCCTTTAACGACCTTAAATCGGTTTCACTATCCACCAGCAATCACAAAATTATGTCACTCTTTCTTTGCCTGAAAGGTTCGTTTTTTTTCTTTCGGCACCAGCCCGCGTGAACAATCGGGCGGTCTGCTCATTCAGCAGAACCCAGAGCGTATATATACTGATTGCGGTTCCAATAGGTATGTTCATCAGGCTAAAAACTGCGATTATCATCACTAAAATCTTTGCCCATCCTCTTCTTTTTAGAAGGCCTATACCTCCAATGACTTCCGGGACGAACATCAGGAAAAAAAAGGCTCCCATCGCAAGACCTACAATTCCGGTAATTTTCATTGCGGTCGGATCTCCTGAGATAACTCCGCCGCCACTAATTGCAACGAGCAGTATAACACCGAACAATATTCCAAAAGACCCAAAGGCTATGTTGAGTATAGCGACAACTGCAATATGCTTTTCCATTGGATTGACTTGAGTAACGTCGCCGCGAATTTCGGATTGAGCCGGTCCTCCAGCAGAGCCAATGGGCGCGGCACTTGTCTTTAGTGGATCGGTTTGCGTGTAGTGATGCTGGTGCTGTTTTCCCGGCGTTGCGGGGATTGCGCCGGTTGCGGTAAATGTGCTATCAGGCTGAATCTGTACGAGTCCTTTATTTGCTTTTCGCCATGCCCAGCGGACAATAAGAAAGTTGTGCACAATACAGATTGTTACTGCTAAGAGAAGAGCGAATGCAAATCGGCTCATCCCCGGAATCGGAATCACGGCTGGAATCCGCAACACAAACACACCATAAACAATAGCCACGTTGAGTGCCAAAAGTGGGAAAAGTAATGCGTCGAATAAGGCAAGTCCCATCCCATACAAACGGCCGGCTGAATGGCGGATATGAGAAATCGACACAAAGCCGAGTATAGTGGTTCCGAAAACAGATGAAAAACCTAATAGTAAAAAGGGCACTATAAGCATTAATCCTATCACAGGAACAGGAGCACTTGGCGCAGAAACATAAGGCCCAGAAACAGGACCAGTGCTGGTAACCCTTTGTACGGACACAAGGATTAGTGCCACCGGGATGAGCAAAAGTAAAAACAATGGCGCCCAGCATGCCCCGACGATAGCCGCCCTTGAAAATCTCCTCCGAACAGGGGCGGGAGCCTGGGGGGGATAGTTTATTGAGGCTTTTGGCTCAGCGGAGATTATCTCAATGTCGGATTTAACTTCGCTTGCGTGCTGGTAACGGCGTTCCGGCTCTTTTTCCAGAGAATGCAGGACCACTTGATCCAGGCGAACATCAACCTGCACTTTTTGAGACGGGGGTGCAAACATGCCGAGCGGCAACTCACCTGTGAGCATCTCGTAGAAGACGACGCCCAACGAGTAGATGTCTGCGCGGTGGTCCACCCGGCTGGGATGCTCGATTTGTTCGGGTGCCATATAATGCGGTGTGCCCATTCTCTGGCCGGCTTGTGTGAGGGTATATACGGTTGAGGGCCTATCCAGTAGTTTGGCAAGGCCGAAGTCGGCGATTTTTACGCGGCCTTTTTTGTCCAACAGAATATTTTCCGGCTTTACATCCCTATGTACGATACCTTCTTCATGAGCGAATTGCAGGGCATCGCAGATCTGTGGTACAATTGCCAGGGCTTCTTCGGATGAAAGTGCACCGGACTGAATCACACGGCGCAAATCCGTTCCATCTATAAACTCCATAATGAAATAGTACAGTCCATCTTCGGTATGCCCAAATTCGTAAACCGGGACGATTCCGGGATGACTCAGTTTTGCCAGAGAGCGAGCCTCACGTGTGAACCGCTCGGCAAATGCCTCGGTCCGGCCGACCTCAGGCGGCAGGATTTTCAGGGCCACAAGGCGGTCGAGCTGCTTTTGGCGGGCTTTATAGACTGCGCCCATACCGCCCTGACCTAAAAGTTCGATGATATCAAGCTGTGGAAACTGCCCGGCTAATACGGATGGTTCAGGAGGAACAAATCCGCCCGGAGGTGTAACATCACTGGTCGGTTTTGTATCGCCTGCCTTGTCAACTTCAGCGCCGGTTGGCAACCCAAGCTTCATGAGGCATTGTGGACACTGCCCCTGTGGTGTGTCAGCCGGAAGTTCGGCTCCACACTGCGGACAATGATTTTCTTCTGTCATAATAACATTTCCTTTCTTAGAGCACCTAACAAAATGACTCTGCAATCAAACGGCTTATTTCGTGTCTGAACTGCGTCAGGCTGCATCGACCATCCTCGGATGGCCTGCTTCGCCTTCGGTGCCGACGCGAAATCGCTCGTTTTCTGTGCTACGATTCATTTTATTAGGCACTCTTAATACCGGATGCTTCTACCTATTACTTAAGCAAACCGATAGAAAGGTTACACGATATCAAGCATTTTTTTCGGTACAGTCAAAAAGTTCAACTTCCCAAGGCGGTAAAAAGGTCGCGTATTTCCTCATCAATCTGGTCATCAGAAGTAACGGTCTGGGAAATTTCATCCCGTAACAGCTCCCTATAGCGTTTGCGGAGACGGTGCACAGCAACCCTTACTGCGCCTTCGGTGATATCCAACTCGTCAGCCACATCGCGGTAAGAGGCTGAGCCTTTGTCTGCGGTGAGGTAAGATTTCAAGCGTTCAAACAACTTTTGTTTGTTCGTCTTGATTGCTTCGTCCTGCAGGCGAGCCATCGTTCGGTCCAGGACAGTAAGTGCCCAGGAGCGTTCGAAGAGCTTTTCCGGCGATAATTCATCACGCGGCTCAAGGGCATACTGGCTTTCGGCGTTCTCAAAATCAAGAGAAAGTATTTTTCGACCTCCGCCGCGTTTTTTCGCCCGGGCATGGGCGCGTTCGTTAGAAAGAAAATGTTTCATCGAGGCAAGGAGAAACGAACGGAATTTACCGCGCTTCGGGTCGACCAGAGCCAGGCCGCCTTTGTCCAACAGGGCTGTGAAAAAGGCCTGGGTATAATCCTGGGCCACGTGGCTGTCATTTCCATGACGCCGCAGATATGCATAAAGCGGAAACCAGTATGTTTGGCACAGGGTCTCCAGGGCCTGTTGGTAACTGGCAGACTTTGGCCTGCCGGCAGCCAGAACTACGCTCCAGTGCGTAGTCGCAAACCGACCATCACCAGGCAGATTAGCATTCGTAGGGGTATAATCCGGCATTTTTTTATCTTCTTTATACAGTTTATTTGAGACTGCCTATTATAACGATAAAGCAACCACTTCCAAGTACAGTTTTAATTGCCGGCGGAATTATAACGGTATGCGATAACACGGATTTTCTCAAGAGTTACTAAGCCTTCGCTGATCATCTTATCAAGCTCAGGCAGCAAGGCTTCGATTTTTTCAGGCTCATCGACGATTTCAATAATTATCGGCAGGTCTTCCGAAAGGCGAAGTATCTTAGCTGTGTGCATTGAGCTGTGAGCGCCGAATCCCATAAGGCCGCGGATTACAGTAGCCCCGGCCATTCCTTTTTGGTGAGCAAGATTTGCAATTACTTCATAAAGCGGTTTACCTTCGAATTTGTCCGCTTCTCCAATAAATATACGCAAAAGTTCTGCTTCTGACGGCAGTTTCATAAAAACCTCCATTTCTTATCAAATCAATTTCCCAACGGCCAGGCCCGTTAGAATACATGTTAGGCCAATTATATTTTGAAACAGGATATTACCCGCCGCCCAGAGCCATTGTGATTCGTCGAGTAATTGGCCGGTCTCAAAAACAAAAGAAGAAAAAGTGGTGAAAGCACCAAAAAATCCAACAAAAATTATCATTCGCATCTGCCCGGTGATTGAAAGTCTGTTTTCCACAAACGCCCACAACAGACCAAACAACAAACAGCCAATAATATTAACGGCGGCCGTTCCCAATGGAAATACGGTCGTTACATTTCTCTGAATTACTCCTGAAAGCCAATAACGGGCGATTGTTCCGGCGGCCCCTGCAAGGCCCAAATATACAAACTTCTGCCACATATACACTCTCCAGCATCAACTTACATAAGACATTTCATTTGAGAAAGATCAGGCGTGAAAGATTTTCGAGTAAGAAACAACTCCCATAGTCTGATCCACTGTAGGAGTTATCAGCTTTTTGGGCGGTTATACGGGGAACTCCATCCCCTTTAAATATACCGATAAATTACAACAATTTAATATGTTGTCAAGTTCGAAAATTCAGTTACAATGTTCGAAGATATCCGAGTTATGGAAAATAAATTTTTTGACAATTTATTTCACCAACGGTATATTTCAAGATGGTTTTGCAATTCATAAAAACTTATATAATTTCAGGCAGGGAGTAAAAAAGATGAAGAAGAGATTTTGTCTTATATATGTCCTGGCATTAGCGACAGTTTATTTGCCCGGCTGCAAGAAGAGAACTCCGAAAGAAACGGAAATCACGCCCGAAGTTAAGAAGGAGGCAATACCAATGAGCGCTAATGAAGAAGCTTTCGGCCAGACACCCGACGGTAGACAAGTTGTCTTGTACACATTGATTAATTCCAACGGCCTGAAAGCCAAGATTACCAACTACGGCGCCATTCTGGTTTCGCTGGAGGTACCGGACCGGAATGGTAATCTTGCTGATATTGCGCTCGGTTATGATAATCTGTCCGACTACATCGAACGCGGCGCTTTTTTCGGCGCTACCGTTGGTCGATACGCGAATCGTATCGGCGGCGCGAAATTTGTACTCGACGGTACCGAGTATAATCTGATTAAGAATAACGGACAGAACCATATACACGGCGGCAGAAAAGGCTTTGACAAAGTAGTATGGAAGCCCGAGGACGTTAGGGCCGAGAGCCAGCAAGCGCTGGTGAAGATGAGCTATATCAGCGAGGACGGCGAAGAAGGATACCCGGGTAATATGGCGTGCACCGTTACCTATACTCTGACAAAAGATAATGAGTTGAAGATAAGCTACGAGGCCGAGACGGACAAACCAACCATATTGAACCTGACGAATCACAGCTTTTTCAACCTTGCCGGCCAGGGAACAAGGGACGTTCTCGACCATGAGCTTACGCTCAACGCAGACAAGTACACCGTATTCGATGAAGGGCTGATACCGACGGGTGAAATTAAAAGCGTCACAGGTACACCGCTGGACTTTACTTCACCGACGACCATTGGTGCTCGAATCAGGCAGGTTGGAAACGGCTATGACAACAATTATGTCCTCAACGGCGGCGGCGGTGCGCTTGCTTTGTGCGCCGAGGCGTATGAGCCAAGCAGCGGGCGAGTGATGACAATCCATACCACCGAGCCGGGTGTTCAGCTCTATACCGGCAACTTTCTGAACGGCACGATAACCGGCAAGGAAGGCAAAATATATAAGAAGCACTATGCGTTCTGCCTGGAAACGCAGCACTTCCCGGATTCGCCCAATAAGCCCGCTTTCCCTACTGTTGTCTTGCTTCCGGGCCAAAAATTCACGTCCGAAACCGTGCATAAATTCTCCACACGGTAAGTACGGAAGCGGCGAGAGGTGACAGTCGATAGATAGGCCGGTACCTCAGGTGAGATAGATTTTGTCACCCGGGTTGATTTGAGGTATCTGATTGAGCTTTTCTTTGATATCCTCTTTACAGAGCGCGAAGCCAGGGGCGATTTCAATTACACAATCAATCGAACCATCCGGCTTTTTCGGAACGGTCAGGCCTGCTGATTCGAGCCATGACACAGCGCGGGCAACCATCATTTTTCTGGTGGTTTCAATGCTGTCAACACCTGTGGCATTTTTGGTGGGCGCAAATTCTTCGGGCCGGAGTGTCTCTAAGATTATCGACTTTGAGGCCAGCGGCACTGCGTCAAAAACAAAGCTCTCCAGTTTTACACCGTTCGGTTCAGCAGGATCAAAAGGTTCTCCACGCTCATCGGCGTGCGGAATTTTTTTAAGTGCCCTGTGCAGGGGCAAAGAAAAACCATCGGCGTTTAGTCTCTCGGCGAAGGCGCGGTTTATGATGTGGATAGCGATACTACCGAGTTGAAAGGTCAATGAACCGTCCGGGTTTCTTTTTTCGGCCAACTCGTCAGGCAAATCGCTGTATTCGATGATGTTCAGCCTGCCGTCAGCCAAACAGAAATTGCCAACCTTTTCAAATGGGTCGATTTTGATAACCGCTCTCGAAGACATCTCGGCTTTGTCGAGGGTGTGCAGTCCGATAAAGAGAGGGTCGAAAATATTTATCAGAGGATTATCTACCTGGAAGTAGCTGATCAATTCGACACCTCGTCTTTTCATATCTTCTATTGCGCCGCTTTGGTAAAGTGCCTTAAGGCTTCCGCCGTGTCCGTCTGGTGAGCAGCTCAGGTTGGCTTTGTCTGCCAGCAGAACCTTGCCGTCGGGGCTGAAATTGGGCATTGTTCCCTGCTGGAATATAAAGACATCCTTTTCGTCCAGGCCATAATAGTTATTCGAGCGAAAAATCTCCTCGGTTCTTGCACGATTCAAGGGGCTGGTCATGATATACCAGGGGCAGACGGTATTGTATTTTCTTGAAGCCGCTGCGATGTACTCAGCAAAGATTTGAAAAAGTGTTGTTTTTTTGACGGGGCTGATAGGAAAATCCCCCTTAGGGCCATCGAATCCGAGTCTTGTTCCCTGTCCGCCCGCAACAACAAAAGCGGCGACTTTCCCCTGTCGTATCATGTCCTTGCCCAATTTAACAGCTTCGGTGTACTTTTGCTCCCGCTT
The DNA here is from genome assembly GCA_965369645.1 of uncultured bacterium. Classification (GTDB taxonomy): domain Bacteria; phylum Planctomycetota; class Phycisphaerae; order Sedimentisphaerales; family Anaerobacaceae; genus NIOZ-UU13. Next base: position 8,205 of record CBDURK010000057.1, read on the forward strand.
ATTATCGGACGGTATAAGGCTGTAAAAGGGGGCAGGAAGCAAATCGCTGCTGATTGCTTCAGAAGCAGGTTTTTTGACATAATCAGCCACCCAAGAGTCTATTTTCTCAAGGTCAAGCTGGCAGATTTGCGAAAGCAAACGCTGTCTTTCAGTTTCATCTAACTTATCCCAGAATGCCAAAAGATGGCTCTGGCGGTGCTTTTTAAGCACGTTTTTAATATCTTCGTATGTTTGTTGAGTATCCATATCCAAGATTTCGAGCTAAAAACAGGGATATTACACTATTTTTGATTTTTTATCAAGAAACGCTTAAAATTCGCCGAAATTTATTTGACAGGGAAGCTACCCTGTGTTACGATAATACTTGAAACAGGTAGGTTTGGAAAGTACTGTTATCATAATAATAAAAACCGTCATTATATTTGGTTCGAAATTTCATATCGAAAAACCAACCTGTCAGGATGAGGCATATTGAAGAGGCGTTTTACGGTTTGGCTGGGTACCTCGAATTAGCAACTATTCTTATTCTGGAAGTATGTAAATTCAAACGTGTAAACTCTGTTTTTAACAGGTTGGACTGACCGTTTTTAAGTAAACAATATTAACTCGAGGAGATTCGCATACGGAAGAGTGTTTAGTGTCCGTGGTTCATGTGGCAGTAAGCATTTATAACTTACAAGTAAACCGAAGCGTATTTAGAAACGGTCTAATTTTGCGAATCCCAAATTGGAAAAGGAGAACAAAAATGAGGAAAAAAGGTTTTACATTAGTTGAGCTGCTGGTCGTCATCGCGATCATCGCGCTGCTGATGGGCATCCTGATGCCGGCTTTGGCCAGGGTAAGGCAGATTGCCTTCCGTATGGTCTGCGGGACGAACCTGTCCGGTCTCGGCAAGGCAATGCTTATCTACAGCAACGATTACGACGATGAGTTTCCGCGTGCCGGCGGCAGAAACAGCACATGGGCTTTCGGGGTATCTAATTGGATGGCCGATAACCGCTTCGCCGCTTACGGCTTAGGTGCCGATGGCAGCGGTGGAATGGCCACCATCACGTCCAGTTTCTATCTTCTGGTCAAGTATGCCGAGGTAACGCCCAAGTCATTCATCTGCAAGGGTGATTCCGGGACCAATGAATTCAAGCCCACGGATTACGCAGCAGGCGACAGAGATCTCATTGACCTCTGGGACTTCGGCCCCGAGTCAAATCAGCACTGCAGCTATTCCTACCATATGCCTTACGGTCTTTACTCTCTGACTACATCGAGCGAGCCCGGTATGGCAGTGGCAGCGGACCGTAACCCCTGGATGACCTCTCCGGCGGCCGAAGGCAAAGATATGGCCCTGTTGACTTCATACAATCCTGAGGGTGGTAAAGAATTGGTCAACATTGGAAACGCTATTGCTCACCAGGAAGACGGACAAAACGTACTGTTTATGGACAGCCACGTTGGCTTCGAAAAAGCGCCATCCTGTGCCATCAATGACGATAACATTTACACCTACTGGGACGGCGGAGACATCAGGCGAGGCGGATACCCAATGGCCGGCGCAAGTGAGCCGACAGACAGATTGGATTCATTCCTCGTAAACGATGCCGAAGGCGGAGCAGCACCACCACCTAAGGGTAGAGGATGCTTCCTTGCTGATACACCCGTATGGGTAAATGGCTCAATGGTGAAAATCTCGAAAGTAGAAGTCAGCAAGTGTCTCGCAACAGCAAGCTTAGAGAAACTCGAAGTACATCAGGGTTCCTGGGTATGCCGCGACATCACACTCGAAAACGGCAACAGCATCAGCGTCGTGGATGCACACTGCTTCATGCTCGAATCAGGCAAATGGGTTGCAGCCCAGAACCTGGAAAGCGGCATGAGCCTTAAGACAATGAACGGCACAGTTGCAATCAAGAGTGTTGTCACCAGAGCAATGCCATTTGTCGGCAATGTTTATAATCTGAAGGTCAGCAACTCAGACCAGTACAATGTAGGCAAAGACGGAGTAGTCGTACGTGACTTCTAAGACGACGTTTTAATACAGTCGTTAATAGATCACAGATTATTCCTGCTTCGGTTGTTTACAAGCGGCCTTATGCACAATCGCATAAGGCCGCTTTTTTTATTGGCGTGCGCCAGGGAATGCATGCAGGGCAGTTCTTGCAAAAAACCTTTCCTTTCGCTATTATAGTTGGAATGGCAGCTAAATCACGAAAAGACAAGCAGAAAACAGGTCCTGTGGCAGTTAATAAAAAGGCCTACAGAAACTTCGAGCTTGTCGAGAAGTTCGAGGCCGGCCTTGGACTGCTCGGCACCGAGGTCAAGTCGCTGCGTACCGGAACCGCGGATTTGAACGGTTCGTACGCGCGAATCGACAGCGGGCAATGCTGGCTTGTCGGGGCATCAATTGCGCAGTATCCGCAGGCGGGAGTCAACCAGCATGATCCGACGAGAAAAAGAAAGCTCTTGCTGCACAAATCAGAAATACACAAAATAAGAACAAAGCTCGAACAGCGCGGCTTTACCTTTGTTCCGCTGCGAATTTACTTCAACGACAGGGGCTATGCAAAAATAGAATTAGCTTTGGCCAGAGGTAAAAGGCAATACGATAAAAGAAAAACGATTACCGAACGCGACCAGAAACGTGATGTCGATAGAAGCATGAAAAAATATCGAAGATAACAAGAATATTCAGAGGGTTTAAGCTATGGCTAAAGAGGAAAAGAAAGAAGAAAAAAAAATCATAGTCGATGAGGATTGGAAGGCCGAGGCGCAGAAAGAAAAGGAGATATTAGCGGCACAGGAAAAAGCCGAGAAGGAAAAGAAGCAGGAAGTAAAGCAAGCCCGCGAGCCTTTACCGGAGGGTAATTTTGCCGCCTTGGTCAGTATGCTCACCACGCAGTCACTGTTCGCATTGGGTCTGCTGCACGTAAAGGGTCAGGAAGAAAAAGAGCCGGACCTGGAGATGGCAAAATACCATATCGATATACTCGAAACCATCCAGGAAAAAACCAAAGGCAATTTAACTCCAGAGGAAGAAACGGTCCTGTCCAATACCCTCAACGAGCTTCATATGGGCTATGTCAGGGTCGCAGGATAAGCACATTGGCAAATATATTAGACAAAATAATCGCCGACAAAAGGCATGAAGTGCGCTGCCGAAAAGAAAAGACAAGTCTTGAGGAGCTCAAAGAGCAGGTCCGCGCAATGCCGAAGTGCCGGAACTTCTACAAGGCCATCACCAAACCCAACAGGCGGGGCATAAACGTTATCGCAGAGGTCAAAAAAGCCTCGCCATCGGCGGGGATCATCCGCAAGGATTTCGAGCCTGTGGCGATTGCGCAAACCTACGAGAAATGCGGCGCCGACGCGATCAGCGTTCTTACCGACGAAAAGTATTTTCAGGGTCGTCTCGAATATATAAATCAGATACGCCGGGCGGTAGATTTACCCGTTTTGCGGAAGGATTTTATCATCGATCCCTGGCAGGTGTATGAATCCCGCGCCGCGGGCGCCGATGCGATACTGTTAATAGCAGAAGCACTAAAGCCCGGCGAACTGATGGACATGATGATATTAGCGGCCGAGCTTACGCTAACGGTTCTTCTCGAAATCCACCGCGCCGATACGTTAATGGCTGTTCGAAGCATGATTGGCTTTCCTAAAAAAGGATACAGCGTTCTCGGAATCAACAACCGCAACCTGACAACGATGCAGGTCGATTTGAACACGACCAGCCGATTAGCTGAATTTATAGACGACAAAAA
>CBDURK010000058.1:0-11902 GCA_965369645.1 uncultured bacterium
GGTACGCAAAGTTTTTCCATAGCTACGATGGGTTGTAATTTTCGCTGCGAGTTCTGTCAGAACTGGCAGATAAGTCAGGCGGCAATAGAAAGAGGACAAATCAACGGAGAGCCGATAGCACCTGAGCAAATTGTCGAGGGGGCTATTCGCAGCGGGTGCAAGAGTATCGCTTATACCTATACCGAGCCGACGGTTTTTATGGAGTTGTGTAACGACTGCGGGAGGTTGGGCAAAGAACGCGGGCTGGCGAATGTTTTTGTCAGTAACGGGTATATGACACGAGAGGCAATTGACTTTGCCGAAGACTGGCTTGACGGAATTAATGTTGACCTGAAAGCTTTCAGCGATGACTATTATAAAAGATTATGCGGGGCGAGATTACAGCCGGTGCTTGATACGATTAGCTATATCGCTAAGGAAACGAATATCTGGCTTGAGATTACGACCCTGCTGATACCGGGTGAAAATGATTCCGAGGAAGAACTGAAAAGGCTTGCTGATTTTATTGTTTCGGAGGCCGGGCCCGATGTCCCGTGGCATATCAGTAAGTTCCATCCACAGTATAATTATCTGAATTCTTTACCAACTCCGATTGAAAGTCTGGAGCGGGCTTACAAGAGCGGCCAAGCGGCGGGACTTCGTTATATTTACCTCGGTAATGTGCCCGGGTCTAAATCAGAAAGTACTTTCTGTTATAATTGCAGGCGAATGTTAATTGAGCGTATTGGCTACCGGATTGCTGGAAATAATATACAAGAATCCAAATGCCCCGATTGCGGGACAGAGATTGCAGGGTTCGGATTGTAAGAGCTTATCCTAATTGTCTGACTATGTTTTATCTTTCAGCAACTTCTGAAGTATTTCCAATTCGCCGGACTTCATGTGGTAACTATGTCCAGCGTCGGGGTATTGGCTGGACTGCACTTCTTTGGCGTAGGCGTTGAATGCTTCAATGGTTTGTTTGGCCAGATTGCCATAGCTTTTAGCAAACTTCGGAGCCGGCCCCTGCGTAAGCCCTAAAATATCAGGCGCGATCAATATCTGCCCGTCACAGCTTTTGCCGGAACCACAACTAATCACCGGGATTTCGCAGCGTTTGGTGATAATTTCCGCTACCTCTTCAGCGGCGCCCTCAATAAGCAGCGAGCCGGCACCATGAGCAACCATTTGCTCAGCCAGGCTTATCAGCTCAGCAGCCATTACTGCTGTGGTGGCCTCAGCCTTGAATCGTCCAATCTTACTAATGCTTTGCGGCCTTATGCCGATATGGGCCATAACGGCAATACCGGCGTCGCTAACGGCTTTTATCACGTCGAGATATGCACCGGTCGCTTCGATTTTCACCATTTGTGCGCCCGCTTCTGCTACGAATCGGCCGGCGTTCTTCAAGGCCTCAGTTTTACCAAGCTTATATGAAAGAAACGGCATGTCGGCAACCAGAAATATATTCGGGGCCCCCCGCCGGACAGCAGATGTTATTGTAACCATAAAATCCATCGTTGCCGGCAGAGTCGAATCGAAACCGAGAACAACCTGGGCAGCAGAATCACCCACTAATATCATCTGAACATCGGTCTGCGAGATAAGCTGGGCGGTCGTAAAATCATAGCAGCTAATGGCAGCGATTTTTTTATTGTTTCTCCTGGCATCAAGCAAATCCGCTATCGTAATTTTAGTTTCCATATCAGTCTTTCTGAAAAAGAAATAACAGTCTTTCAGTTAATATTTAAGAACAAAATTTATTTACACAGCGTAAAGTATTTAAGTTTTGGGACTAAATTCGGCTATTTTCTTAAAATACTAATAACTTTTTACCTTTTTATAATTAAAAGCTTGATTCCTGAAAAGAAAAGTGTAAGTTTTTTATAATATTCTCCCTTTTCTTTAAAGAAATTCATACCATTTTTTCGATTAGTTATTATACGGAGTAGTTGAGTCGGGTAAATTAAATTTTGAAAGTTATTATCAGCTTTTCATCACCCTCCTCCGAAGCCAGATTCTGTTGTATAGGAATCTGGCTTTATTTTTTTAGCTCTCACAGTTGGCAATATAGGCAATTACACAATCGCTACTCATGTCAATACAGGTAATCGTACTGTTTGTACAGCACTTGTCAAAGAACCTTCTCAAACAATAATATTCTAACTTCGTTAGACTTTGATTTATGTAAGTGACAGGTTGTCGTCTGAACTCAAGTAATCGACTTACTTGTATCTGCAATATGGAAGAATTGATCGCATAGAATCCTTTTGCATTAAGAAATATATTTTAAAAAATAACATAAATAGTACAAAGCCGTAACAAAACTGTAACATTTGCTCAGCATAATTGCAGTCGTTAAAATGATCATTCTTTGTTTTTCTATATTATAAGCCGTTATTTAAAGAAATAATTGTAACAAATCAACAAGTTAAGCGTTATATTTGTATAGACAACAAATTAATCTTTTAATCGGTAATAATTTTATTTGAAGGAAAGGTTTTAGAGTGAAGAAGTCCCGTATAATTATTATTACTGTTATCGTAACGCTGGCGATTGTTTCGGCGCTTGGTATAGTTTATAAGATCAAAACCAGCGCATCCCGTAAACCCACAATTATTCGCATAGAAAAAGCACAGCGAGGAGAACTGATTGAATTTGTCAGTGCTCCCGGTGAAATCGAGCCCAGAACTGATGTGGCAATAAGCGCAAAAGTTTCGGCACGGATAATAGAACTGCCCTTTGAAGAAGGAGACATCGTTACCTGCGGTAATCCTAATGCGAATCCGCCGGTGCCTCCATCGGTACTGTTACGCCTTGATGATAAAGACTTGCAAAGCCGGCTTCTTTCGGCTGAGGCAAGTTACGCCGCCCAAGGGGCCCAGCTTGAAGTCGAAAAAGCAAGGATTTCCAGCCAGCAAGCCAGTCTTGTCGGCCTCGATGCCTCGTTAAAACAGTCCCAGCGAGATATGGAGCGTCAAAAAGGTTTACTTGGAACTCAGGATATCAGCCAGGCCACTTTCGACCAGAGTCAATTAAGGTTTGATGAACTCAAGTCACGATATAGCTCTACCAAACATACGCTTAATGCGGCGGAACTGAATTTGTTAGTTATGCAGCATAATCTCGATGCAGCAAGCGCCGGGGTCACTCAGGCGAAGGAAGCACTTAGCTATACGACAATAACCTCCCCTATTGACGGTGTGGTGACACGAATTAATGCGGAAGTCGGAGAGGTTGTGATGTTCGGAACAATGAATAATCCGGGCACTGTAATCATGGAGGTGGCAGACCTGTCAACGATGCTGCTCGTCGCACAGGTGGATGAAGCCGACGTAGGTAAACTGGCACTCGGGCAGAAGGCCAAAGTTTTCGTTCAGACCTTTCCGGATGAGGAATTCAAAGGGGTGGTTGATTTGATTGCTTTGACACACAGGATATCTCCAAGCACCGGTACGAAATATTTCAGGACTGAGATATTGCTTGAGGGCAATGTGAAAAAATTGTTTTCGGGCCTGACGGCGCATGTGGATATCGAGACCATAAAGCATGAAAATGTTCTAAATGTGCCAAGCCATGCCGTATTAGGACGGCCAATCGATGACCTGCCTTTGGAGATTCGGGAGAATAATCCGGAGGTCGATAAAGAGAAAACATTCACACCCGTAGTTTATCGCTATATCGACGGCAAAGCAGTGGTAACACCCATCAAGATAGGGCCGAGTAATCTGACGCAGACGGTGATACTATCCGGGATTACCGAAGACGATAAGATAGTAGTTGGTCCGTACAAAGAACTCGAAGGTTTAGAACACGACAAAAAGATACGCGACGAGCGTGAAGTAGAGGCAGAGAAACAGAAGAAGAAAAAGAAGTCGGACGGCGCCAAAGTTGGGGCCGATGCGAATGATACCGGTGACGCAAACAGTGTCAAATAAAAATAAAAAACTAATAATTCGGCTTCAGGACGTCGAACGGATTTACAAAGTCGGTGTGGAAAGTATCCATGCGCTTGGCGGAATTAACCTGGAACTATTTGAAAACGAATATGTTGCAGTGATGGGGCCTTCCGGCTCGGGTAAGAGCACACTGATGAATGTCTTAGGTTGTCTGGACAGAGCGACTTCAGGAAGTTATGAGCTGGATGGAGAGAATACAACAAAAATGACTGACGCATCATTAGCTCGTGTTCGTAATGAGCGAATCGGGTTTGTTTTTCAGTCATTTGAGCTGCTCGGGCAGGTAAGTGCGCTTAAGAATGTCGAGATGCCGTTGATATACTCAAAAAACGGCTGGTGGACACGGCGCAAACGTGCTCAAAGCGTCCTTGAGCGGGTTGGGCTTGGAGACCGGGTAAAACATAGACCCAACCAGCTTTCCGGAGGTGAGAAACAACGAGTAGCTATCGCCCGGGCGCTTGTCTGTAATCCGAGCATTCTGCTGGCTGATGAACCGACCGGTAATCTTGACAGCAAAACCAGTGACGGCATTCTGAAGCTGTTTGACCAGCTTTACCAGGAAGGTCAAACCATTATTCTGGTAACTCATGAAGATTATGTCTCGCATCACGCCAAACGAATTATTCATATGAAAGACGGACACATTTGTAGTGATCTATCGAATGACAAAGATCCGCGAAGTTATGAAGTAACACAAGATAGCAACCCGGAGGAGAAGGTATGAAATTCATGATTCGAGCACCCCTGGCTTTCATTCGGCTCACCTATCAGAGTGTGTATCTTGCGCTGAGTCAAATTTGGGCCAATAAGACCAGATCGGTACTCACAACTATTGGTATTGTAATTGGCGTAGCTTCGGTAACGGCCGTTATTGCCGCTCTTACCGGTTTAAAGGCAAAAGTGCTGACACAGGTAGAGACTTTAGGAACAAACAGCATATTTATTCAACCAAGAACTCCTAAAACAGGGCCTCTGCAACATGCCTCATGGTGGACTATTCGGTTTAAGCCTGAACATTTTGAAGACCTGCTTGAACACTGCCCCTCTGTCTCACAGTTCGGCCGTATGACCTGGGTCGGAAACTACACCGTCAGTCACCGTGAGGAGTCGGTTGAAAATGTTACTGTGCGGGGAACCGAGCCTGCCGTTCATAAAATCGACAGCCGTCCGGTTATAATCGGAAGACCATTATCGGTTATTGATGAAATGCAAGTGAGACAAGTTTGCCTGATCGATCCCAAGCTGCGTAACGACCTTCGCCTTGACCGTGACTGCATAGGCCAGTCAATTCTTATAAGTCACCACACATTCTATATTATAGGGGTTCTCGAAGCCCGCCCTGAAAATGTATTTGGCGGAGGTGAGCAGGAGAAATCCGAGATATTTATTCCTTTTAAGACCAGCCTCAAGATGACGCGTTATCCGTGGATGATGGCTATTGCCGAAAGCGATTCCGCTGAGGTTTCTGATGATGCCCTTGCCGAGATAAGTTTTTTCCTTCGCAAGACACGGAATATAAAGCCCGGTGAACCAGATACATTCGAGGTTATGTCGCTCCAAAATGCACTGGAGACGTTTAATAAAATCGCTCTTATGGTTACGATGGTGGCAGGAGGCATCGTTGGCATTTCTCTGCTTGTCGGCGGCGTGGGTATTATGAATATCATGCTTGTTTCGGTGTCGGAGCGTACCAGGGAAATCGGGCTTCGCAAAGCGGTCGGAGCTAAAAAATCTGCAATTCTAACCCAGTTTTTGATTGAAGCGATAGTTTTGTGCTTTTTCGGGGGGCTCGTGGGAATTGGTTTTGGCCATCTTCTGACCAAGATGTTAGCCAGTATCCCAAAAATTCAACTTGATATGGCATATATTCCCTTGTGGGCAATAGGCCTTTCTTTTGCGTTCTCCGGTACAGTAGGTATCTTTTTTGGAATGTTTCCGGCGATTAAGGCTGCCAAACTCGACCCTATTGAGGCACTTAGACATGAATAAAAGATTGTTATCCAAATGGTATTGGTTTGTTATTTTTGCCGGATTAGGACCAATTTTATTTGCCGGCTGTGAGAGTTTTCCGGGTGAAGAGGATTTTTACGAAATCACGGTGGCACCTGAGAAGCTGCGACAAGTAGAGACTCTTGCGCTTCCGAAAGCAGAGGTTGAGTTAAATGACCGGGCAGATACGAATGAACCGCCTCCTGAAGAACTTATGCTTAATCTTGAGCAATGCCGGGCCTTGACATTAGAGAACAACCTTGATCTTAAGGTACAGCTTATCAGTCCGGCTATTGCCGCTGAGCGGGTCGGTGAAGCAGAAGCTGCTTTTGAGTCGGCATTTACTTCAAATATAGTATATTCAAAAGGAGACACTCCTACTGTTACGGCTCTTGATGCAATTTCAGGCTCACAGGTAACTAATACCTACACAGATCTTGGTGTTCAGATTCCTTTGCGAACCGGCGGAACTATAAGATTTGACACGGTTGACAACCGTACTAAAACGGATGCACCAACGGCATTTAATCCTTATTATAGCTCGGACCTTGGTGTTTCAATCAGCCAACCACTTCTTAGAGGAGCCGGCAATCGAGTCAATACCCACGCCATCCGTATCGCAGAGTATGAAAGGCAGATAACCGATGCCCGAACAAAACTCGAGGTCATAAGAGTTATTGCTGCTGTGGACCGTGTGTACTGGCGACTCTATGCGGCCCGAAAAGAACTGGAAGTACGAAAAAAACAATATGACCTGGCCAAAACTCTAAATGAACAGGCCCGCCGGTTTGTTGATGCCGGCGATAAATCACAGGTAGAGATTATCCGAACCGAGGCCGGCGTCGCGCAGCAGCTTGAGGCTATCATAGTGGCTGAAAATAATCTAAGAGACCGGGAACGTGGACTAAAGCGGACTCTTAATAAAACCGGACTGGATATGCAGACACCCACGGTTGTGATACCCACTACAGAGCCCGACCCGGTTCGTTATGAACTGGATAAGCCACAGTTATTGGCAATAGCTTTTGAGAATCGCATGGAAATGCTCGAACTGGAGCTTCAAATCGCCGAGGACATCAGCTCTATCGATTACATGCACAACCAGGCATTGCCTTTGGTTACCATGGATTATAGATATAATATCAACGGCCTGGGAGATTCAAGAGAGGACTCTATGGACTTGCTTTTCGATAAAAGGTTCGAGGACCACCGCGTAGGCTTGTCGCTTCTGGTGCCGTTGGGAAATGAGGCCGCAAAGAGCCGGCTGCGCCAGGCATTTTATCAACGCAGGCAACGATTGGCTTCGCGTAACAATCGGCAGGCACTGATTGAGCTTGAGGTACTGAATGCTATCGACCAGCTTGAGGCAAACTGGCAACGTATATTGGCCAGCAGACAAAGTGCAATTCTGGATGGCCGTTTGTTTGATGCTGAGAAACGTCAGTTCGAACTTGGCTTGAGAACATCTACAGACGTACTAACGGCCCAGACGAACTTTGCCAATTCCCAGAGCTCTGAAATCCTGGCGCTGGCCGAGTATCAGATAGCACTTGTAGATTTGTCCTATGCAACCGGAACTCTGCTGGGAGCTGCAAAGATACGATGGGAACCGATTGTTCCGCAAAGCGGCATTAAATAATATTTCCGAGAGCTAAGCGACAAATCAAAGATTTGAAGCTACACCGCTCAATAAGCCGATGGTTTATTCTTTAACTTCCGGACATGACATAAGATAGTCTATGCAATCACTGAATTTAGCAGTTGCAACAGCCATTGACGAGTCGGCTGCACCATAATAAAGACAAAGCTGGTCGGTTTCTTTATGAACAACAGCACCGCTGGGAAATACTACATCAGCAACATCTCCAATACGTTCATAAGTCGCGCTTGGTCCCAGTACCCATTCATCGCTTCGCCGCAGGACCTTCCAGGGTGAATTCAAATCCAAAAGGGCCATGCCGACACGGTATATCTGTCCTGCAGTAGTGCCACGAACACCATGGTAGAACAACATCCAGCCGTGAGGTGTCTCAATGGGCTGACAGGCCAGACCGACTCTTTGGCCGTCCCAATACGCATGCCTTGTCTTAATCAAGGCCCTGTGGTCGCCCCAGTGCTTAAGATCAGGTGAGAAACTTATCCACATATGAGCTTCACCGCGGACAATAGGACGGTGTATCAGTGCAAATCTTCCGTTAAATCTGCGGGGAAACAAACATGCATCTTTGTCTTCCGGCGGCAGCAAAGCACCCAAGCGGGCAAACGCCCTGAAGTTCTTTGTTATCGCCAGCGAAACCACCGGGCCACCTTCACTAAATGAGACATAGGTAACCGCAAACTGCTTCTGCTCTTCGAGCCAGACAATACGCGGGTCTTCCAGCCCCCATCTTTCTTCTCGCGAGCTTTGGTCTGCTTCGAGAGTTGGTGTCGAATCAATTTCCCAGTTAGTGAATCCATCGGCACTGCGTGCAACCGTCAAATGCGAAAAGCCCCGCATATCCTCAACTCGCACTAAAAGTAAAACTTCGGAATTCAATTTAGCAGCGGCGGCATTAAAGACCGCATTTGTCGGATAGGGCCAATCATCCGCCGTCATTATCGGATTGCCTTGATATCTCGTAAAAAGCTCATGTGCTTTTTGCTGCCTTGAAAGCTCGGGCATAGTTTAGACCTTTTAAAAATAAAACAACTTTTCTATACAAAAATCCCGGGGCGAGTAACCATAATTTCAGCTTCAGCTTCAAGCCCACGGGAAACCTTACCTAATTTAATCGGCAAGATAACATATTTTCTGTAAGACAAAGTGTGAATTTTAGACACACGATATAAAATTTCCGGTCCGGCGGGCAATCCTGAGTATTTTTCGGGGCATATCACAGGTTGTTATTATTACCTTTAAGTACCAAACGCAATTCAATATTCACCTTTTGAGCTATATTTTTTTTACTAACTGTGTTTCGTACAAGCTTTGGTACAATGCGCAGGTCTTTATAAGCTCATCATGCTGGCCCTGAGCGATAATCCGGCCGTTATCCATTACAACTATTACATCCGCCGAAATAACGGTGCTGAATCTGTGGGCTATTATGAAGCTTGTCCTGTCCTGCATAATTTCCTCGATAGCTTTGTGAATTTTTGCTTCACTGTCGGCGTCAATTTGACTTGTCGCCTCGTCGAAAATCAGAATGGCGGGATTTTTCAAAATCGCCCTCGCAATGACAATTCTCTGCAACTGTCCGCCACTAAGGCCGGAACCCTGCTCACCTATGACTGAGTCATAGCCATCGGGCAAAGGAGAAATAAATTCGTGCGCGAAAGCACGCTTGGCCGCCGAAATGATTTCTTCTCTGGTTGCGCCTTGTTTACCATAAGCAATATTTGCCGCTATCGTATCATTGAAAGTTACAACATTTTGTGTAACCATTCCAATCTGGTTTCGAAGACTAAAAAGTGTCGCTTCGCGAATGTCTTTACCGTCAATTAGTATTCGGCCGGCATCCGGATCATAAAATCGCGGTATCAGATTTGCCAGAGTGGTTTTTCCCGAGCCGTTTGGGCCGACTATAGCAACATTATGTCCGGCTTGCACTGACAGGTTGATTCCCTTTAATACCGGGGTTTCGGAACTCGGGTATGTAAATTCGATGTCTATGAAATCGACTTTACTTTTTAACGGCTCAAGCTCAAAAGCATCCGGATTTTCGGCTTCCGGTTTTTCGTCGATTATTGCATATACACGCTCAGCAGCGGCGTTTGCCTGCTGAAGTCTGTTCCATACATCGCTCATTCTGCGTATTGAATCCGCAGCAGCACCAAGGAGAATAAGCAGTGTGAAGAAATCGGCCGGCTGCACCGTTCCCCTATAAACCCACTGTGCACCGAAAATCAAACACACAGAACCGGCCATCATTCCGAGTACCTCCATCATAGGGTCTGTTGCCGAATCCACCTTTGCAATTCTTAACTGCCGTTTTAACAGCTTACTGTTAATTAATGCAAAACTTTCACCTTCATATTCCTGCTGGTTATAGACCTTTATTACCTTAATAGCCCCCAGCGCCTCTTTCAACCTGCCGAGCATTTCCGCCCATGCCGCGAGCGATTTTTTAGTTGCCCGTTTTATTTTCCGACCGAGCTTGCCGATGACGAAAAGAAAAAAAGGCGCTCCACAGAGAAATACCAACGTTAGATTGCGGTCTATCCACATTGCACAGGCAATCAAACCGATTGCTTTTAACGGTTCGCGAAGGGTCTTGCCTAATAATACCTTAATCCCAACGCCGACCACCATTACATCTCCATACAACTTGCTGGCAGTCGTGCTCGAACCTTCATCGGCAAAAAAACCGACCGGGATATCCAGAGAATGCCTGAAAGCATCTCTTCGCAAATTGACCAGTGAAGTATGCATAAGCTTTTGTACAGTGTAATTCTGATAGAACCGTGCGATACATCTCACGGTTGTAACAACAGCCATCATGAGTATGATAAAAACTACGGCCTTTCTTTTGCTCTCTCTGGTTCGTTCTCTTGGTAAATACCTAAGGCCCCTTCTTGCTAAATCGGCATAGAAAGGTTTTTTGCCACACTTAAGGATTGTTTGTTGAATTCCAGGTATTAACTGTCCGGATTCGTCAAGTCTTCTGTATTGAACTGATATGGACTTTACATTCGATATAGTGGCCAACTCTTCAAGTAGTTTGCTTGAAGTAATTCTTTGGTTTGCTGTGACGATACTGCTTGCGGCACCGACAATCTTGTCATCACGTTTAAGCCCGGCCTGTTCAGCAAAACTCTTTTTCTTAACTCCCGCAACACTTAAGTAATAGGCGATATTAGGATCAGAAAATTCAAATTTGTCGGGAACATCAAAACTAATCCCATAACGACTCTCGCTAATCTCTCTGTTAATCCAACTGTGCAGTCCCTCTTCGCCCATCATAACTTTCAAGAGCGGCAAAATAGTCGCAAAGCTGAACGAAAAAAGTATGCCGATAAGCAGCGCGCTGCAGATAATAGTCACGAGTCTGTGCCATTGCGGCCAGATATACTGAAATACCCGATTAAAAGCCTTCATTCGATAGATTACTCCAATATCGCGCAATAGTTTCCTTCTATACGCTTCGTCTTCCTTTGTTTATAACGATGGCACACTAACAAACTTAAACCTTTCGGTCAAGCTCAAAGACTGTTGACTTGGGGAGCTAATTTTATTAGCTTATCGTGTTTTGAAGGAGAATATTTGAATGAAAATCGACGGTTTAGCCTTAGGCGCGTATGAAACCAATTGTTATGTCCTTCGCAGCAGCGAGGCCGCTAAAGACTGCCTGATTGTTGACGCAGGCTCTGGGGCGGAAAAGCTAATCGAGTTCCTTCATGAACATAAATTAAATCCTGTTTCCGTAGTCCTTACTCACGGCCATATCGACCATATCGAAGGGGTAGCCGCACTGCGAGCTGAGTTTCCGGATATAAAAGTTTATATTCATAAGCTCGACGCCGAAATGCTCACAGAGCCTCTTACAAATCTATCCGCTATGACAGGAGCCGCCTTCAGCATCGAGCCGGCGGATTTCTTCCTGGAAGAGCAAGGTGCCATCGAACAGGCCGACATGAAGCTACGTGTACTTCATACCCCCGGCCATACTCCGGGCGGTATCTGCCTGTACTGCGAAGATGAAGGTGTTGTCTTTACGGATGATACTTTGTTTGCCGATTCAATCGGCCGGACAGATTTCCCGAATGGGAATACGGAACAATTATTACAAAGCATAAGGGAAAAACTTTTCACCCTGCCTGATGACACAAAAGTCTATCCCGGCCATGGCCCTGTTACCACAATAGCCCATGAAAGAGAGTATAATCCATTCCTGCGATAATCACTTTTCGTCTTATCTCGATATCGACAAAGCTGTTAGACCGAAAACGAGCGTAACTAACTCCATTTTGTTAGTTTTACCCCTATATCACAGGCT
>CBDURK010000059.1:0-11869 GCA_965369645.1 uncultured bacterium
TGATAAGGAAGTTGGCCGTAGTGAAGCTCCAGAGAGGACCTGTCCACGGGCTGTCTGCATTAGCAGCATTGGCCTCGTCAACACGCCAGAAGTAGGTAGTATCCCACTCAAGCTGTCCAGGATCATAGCTTTCGGAACCAAGGTTGCCACTGCCTTTTAACTCCAGAGAGGCTGCATCAGCGCCGAAATAGACATCATGTGAAGCACCTAAGCCCGGCGCCCATGTGAGAACAGGTGTTTGCGTTACATCGACAGCACCATTAGCCGGATCAAGTGCTACAACAGCGCCCTCGGTAGTAAAGCTCCAGACATCGCCTTTATGCGTTTCGACAATGTCATATTCATCGACACGCCAGTAGTAAGTTTTGGCCATTTTAAGTGTGCCGGGACTATAATTCGTAGCTCCCTGAGGAAGACCGCCGGCGGCACTGTCCACTTCATCAAAATTATCACCGAAGTAAATGGTGTGCAGTTTCGCACCGAAACCTGGTGTCCAGCCAAGAGTCACATCAACACTTGCAGATTCGGCGCCATCAGCCGGATCGGGATTGAATGCAGTCTTTGGAGGAATACTGAAGCTCCAGACAGGACCTGTATGTTTCGTAGTACCGTCAGGCTCAACCAAATCTATCCGCCAAAAGTATGTCGTGCCCGGGACAAGACCATCGGGAAAAGGCATGCCTGGAAAACCAACAACAAGAAATGTCGAAGCCTGGTTTCCCAGGAACGCACTCTCGGCGCCAGCACTCACATCATCAAAATTGTCACTGAAGTACACGTCGTTCGAGACGATGGTATCTGCCCCGGCCGTAAATTCTACATGCAGCAACGGCGCCTCATCTGCGCTGCCATTGTAGGATTCGGCAGTGCGAGTTCCAGTGAATTCCCCTTTACTCGTATCTTCGCTGATGATTATCTCTAATGCGTTGCCACTGGCCCAACCATGCGTCCATCCAAGGCTCACCCACGTATCCGAATATAATGCACCGTCGGCGGGACTGGGTTCTGAAGCACTTTTCTGAATTAACTCCTGGATAATAGCAGAGATATCCGAGGTCTGACTTACCTGACCGGCGGCAGTCCACGGCTCTGGCTCCCAGGACACCTTAGCCTGGGTCCTCGGGCGGTCGGATATCATAGTACGCGTAGGATCTGCAAAACCATCAGGATTCGCGGCAAGGTGACCCCAGAGAAGCAAAAACGCATCATCTTCAGTGCCGGCTTTAAGCTCATCAACTACGAACTCGATATATGCATTGCTTATCTGTGAGCCAGCTGGAATACCAATATCCCTGAAGTTCATACCTATGAATTGCCTGCCGCCATTGTCGGAATCATCATCGAGTATTTCCAGGTCTGAACTGGTATTGTAGGTATCTTGAAAGCCATCATTTACAGCCTCCTCGGCGTCATCACTGCCTGTAGAGATTCTCTGTTCAATCACTTCGCCTAATAACACATTTGTACCGACCAAGCTCAAGACTACAACAAAAGAAGTCAACAAAATCATTTTTTTACACATCATAATACTCCTTGAAAGTTAATACGAACATATGCTTTGGCACACACCAAAACGCTGATTGTTTTTACAGGTATTAAAAATACTCACCTCATATAATTAATAATATGCTGCTTATGGCGCGGGTGGATATAGACGAATATCATCAAAATACATCGTACCTGAACCACCGGCAACCGGATTATTCCTGTTGCCAAGGCCAAGAGTAATCGAATTGACATTGGCAAGGTTTACGCCCTGATCCACAAAAGCCTGCAAGTCGATATTCCAGGCCGTCCAGGAACTTCTTAGTGCCGCATCAGGATTATCATTAGTGACAACAGCACTGTCGTTGAGAGCAACATACAATGTCTCAGCAGCGTTGTTAGAATTGCCTCTGAACCAGATTGTTAGTGTATTGACCCCGTTCTCTGTCCAGTCACGCGGATAAGTCAGCGTCAAAGTCGCTTCAGATTTCCCAACAGCATTTTCATAGAACATTGGCATCGACTGATTGCCGCTATGAACAATACTCTGCTCGGCATAGGGAGAATTCATATAACCAACTACTGAACCGTTTACAGCCGGATTATCAAATCCATCTACCCATGCAATAAAAATATTGTTGCTCGCAGGGTCAGGGGGATCAATGTCGTTATAGTTCTCAAAATCGTCCACAATAAGGAAGTTGGCTGTAGTAAAGCTCCAGAGAGGACCTGTCCATGGGCTGTCAGAATTGGCGTTATTTACCTCATCGATACGCCAGTAGTAAGTGCTGTCCCACTCAAGGTTGCCGGGTTCAAAGCTCTCGGAGCCAAGATTTCCAGCGCCTTTATACTCAGGTGAACTCGTATCGGCGTTTTTCACGGCTTCTTTGTCTGCTCCGAAATATACCTGATGCGAAGCGGCATAGACTCCCGGCACCCAGGTAAGATTCGGTATCTGCGTGACATCCAGGGCGCCGTTAACCGGCTCCGGACTGCCCACAGCGCCCTCAGTAGTAAAGCTCCAGACATCACCTTTATGCGTTTCTATAATATCGAACTCATCGACTCGCCAGTAGTAAGTCTTGGACAATTCAAGTGGGCCGGGATCATAGGTCGCAGTTCCCAGAGGAAGACCGCCGGTTGCATTGTCCACTTCGTCAAAATTATCACCGAAATATACGGTGTGCAGTTTCGCACCGAAGCCTCCTGTCCAGCTAATCTCTACATTAAGATTTACAGACTCAGCTCCATCAGCCGGTTCGGGTGCATAGGCGGTTTTGGGAGGAATACTAAAGCTCCAGACAGGGCCCACCCAAGGACTGTTCGGCTCGGTGTCATTGACCTCGTCGATTCGCCAATAGTAGGTAGTGCCCGGAACAAGACCATCCGGAAAAGGAAATCCGGGAAAACCGACAACAATAAACGTTCCAGCCTGGTTGCCCTGAAACGTGCTTTCGGCGCCGGCATTCACATCGTCAAAATTATCGCTAAAATATATGTCATGCGAAACCGCATATTCTCCCGCTCGCCAGGAAATGTTTACCCATGTATCCGGATTGATGGCACCGTCAGCCGGGTTGGGCCCCAGGGCAAAGGGAAATCCTTCAGCCCCTTGCATTGAAGCCTGAATCTCTACCTGATCGAGCGCCGCATCATAGATACGTGCGTCATCAATCAAGCCAACAAAATAAAGCGTCGGCGGGTTCGTATCTCTTCCGGCACCGAGCAGCAAGCGGCCATCACTGGTTTCTATAGTACCTGTAGAATCCATTGATCCGACCTCTTCACCATCCAGGTAAACGGGCTTTCTTGTTCCATCGTACACAGCAGCAACGTGATGCCATTGGCCGTCAAAGAGACCGGGCGCTGCTATTGCCATCCATGCCGGTGAAGTACCGGTTGTCTTAAATCCGAGTTGCTGGTTGGACCCATTATAGTAAAATGCGAAGGTGTCAATATTTGGACCGCCCCTCATTATAATGCCGGACCAGCCAGGATAGTTAAAGGCCGGATCAGGTTTTATCCAGGCTGTGAGTGTAACCTGTTCAGTGATATTATATGCATCATTATTCCCACAATCCACATAATCATCACCATCGAGTTCCAACGCACCCACTATCCAGCCGGCCGCCCATGTTGGATCGCCCTCCAGGATTCCTTCATTATTTCCAACAGTTTCTATAGCAACGGTGCCTGTACCGTCATCAAGCCTCCAGTGAGCTACGAGATCAGATGAAGCATTACTTGCCAAACTCAGCACTAAAACAAACGAAACCAGACAAATCAATTCCTTAGACATAATGTTCCTTTCCTCTAACAAGTAACAACGGTAAAAACTTTCAGCTCATTTTGCTACTTATAGATAATCCGTTATTAAGCCAGATATACATCACGACCAGCAGATCATCTATGTTAATCAAACTATTGAATCTCATAGGCCCCTGCCGGACATAAGTTAATATCATCAATAAACACAACGTCCCTGTCGTCACCGGTCTGTCCTGAACTTGTTCCGTCTCCGAAACCAACAGTACACTTTTTGACGGAAATCAAGTCAACGCCGGCATCACTGAACTGACCAAGGGCAAATGTCCACTGACGCCACGTATCAGTCTGACAGGCATAGGTAAACGGATGCTCAACTTTCAAGCTTTGGCCGGCGGCATCTTCCAGTATTAAATACATCTGGTGCTCATTATTTTCTTTTTCACCGACAAAAGACAACGACAAGGCCTCTACACCACGAGCCGTCCAATCCTGAGGACTGTCAAACGTTCGTGTGGCCTGAGTAAAATAAGGTTCAAACTGATTTTGCAATTCAAAGCGGATAGAGTTGTTGCCCACGGCATCCGTCGCAAGAAAAACGTAATCCCAATCGGAAATGTTGTCAACCCATGCAGCCATAAGATCGGCATCGTCTGAATATGCATCAAAGTCCTCAACGCTCATGCAATCGGCAGCGGTAAATGTCCATGTACGGCCTGTGACAGGACCTGATGGACCGATTTGATCGACCCGCCATTCATAAGTTTGGCCGAATTCAAATGTCCCTGGGTCAAAGGAAACGCCTTCCGGCGACTGCTCAATCTTTTCCATAGCTCCCTTTTTGCCGAACCACAATTCGCGTGAAGTAGCAAATTCTGCCTCAAGCCAGCTAAGGTCAGCATCAATAGACACAGCCGCTGTACCATCAGCAGGGTTGGGATTGACTGCTGCCGGGCCGTCTGAAACAGAAAAAACATCATCAAATGTAGTATGGTAACCTTCCGGCAGCTCATTTTCATTCTGCGCGAAGATTCCACTTTGGCCGCTCACAAAAACCTCATCATTAACAGCTTCATCTTCCCATGGGTCATTACCATTGGTATCCACCATTGTTGCAGTCTTTACAACAAGCGGCCCGCCTTTATACTCATAGAGACTGCCGGTAATATAAACGGGACCCGAACCGACAACATCCAGCTCTGCATAGTAACTCCTGGCGTGGTTGAGACCCGGTACAGCAAGTTCCAGGCCCAGTGCCACTTCGTTCCTCATGATGTTACTCATATTGACGACCTTTTCGAGATCGATTTTCAGGTTGGCCGGACCGTCTTCCCAGTTTACGTGCATCAGATAAGTTTGAGTTGCAAACATACCGGGGGCAACGCCGGTTATTGATCCATCAGGGTCAATGATATAGGTCGTTCTTGCGACTAAACCGCAGTAACTCCGGGATGCATCACCGATAACATTTACGATAGCCCCGACTCGGACATCGGTAAAGACTTCATCGACTCCAAAGCCAGCGCCGAATGCCGAGCCGCCAACTCCAACCGAACTGGTTTCATCCATGCTTAAGTATTTGTTGCCGTTCGGATCTACCTTAATGATATTTGTGAATGTTTTGGTCACGTCCGGAAAAGAATGAAATTGCCAGGTTGCCAGGTCGAGTTCATCGCCGTCGAAGGTTTCCGACCAGTTGGCCTGCAAGGTGCCGTTTACTACCAAACCTACCACTACACAAATTACTACTGACTTTGCTAATTTAGACATAATAACTCTCCTTTAAAAGTAAAAAGAAAAACGAACGGTCAATAATCTTCACATCCATTATTGATGGTTGATTCAGAGGATATTTTACGACTTGTCACTACCTCCTTCCTTCAAAAGACAACTATCAACAACTGACTGAAATGTAAGAAACTTGATTCCTCCTGTCAAATAAAACCAGCAAACCAAAACCAGGTACGCACACTCATTTTTCTCTAACAGGACCGTCTCTTACACCAGAATAAGCTTCATTATCTCTATGTTATACTAAATCAAGAGCCCGTTCGTCAAGAAAAACTTATACAAAACCACTACCGGGCAAGCGTTCGCTCGGTAGCAATAAAAACTGCTTTTCCCCAACAATATCACCTGTGTAATAGGTTGCATGGCTTATTTTGGCGAAGGCCGAACCGCAACAGAGAGAAATCATTGTGTTCATTTAAGAGCGAATTCAGCAGAAAGACGCCTGCCATTCGGGCACTGGCACGTCACCTGCAATATATAGCTTTGGTTCACATCCAGCTCAAAGGGTAAATCGAACTCGTAAGCCCTTAAAAAATCCCGCCAGTATTCCTGATTTAAGGCCGGTTCAGTCAAGTCGATATCCTGCCAAATAACAACCCTCTTTCCCTTTGGCTCAGCCGAGCGCAAAGCTCTTTGGTATAATTCAAAGCGAAATATGCCCGGCGATTTTATCTGAGAACCAAAAGAATCAAGCAAGCTGACATATGGCTTTATACTAATCTGCCGGATATTATCGGTGTTGATAAATTCAGTTAACAGCATAATATTGATTCTGTCGGGGGCAAAACGAGAATAAGCAGAAAGTTTATTAAGATCATTATCAGCCTTCGATGTACGTCCCGAAAACTGTTCGCAACCGGCAGCGGCCAAAAGAAATATAAATAACAATATCCGGAATACCACGGCAGCAACCTTCATAAATTATTAATCCGCATCAAGCATATGACCAAGGCGGCTTTTTTTTGTTTTCAAATAATCGATATTGTGCTTACTCGGCTCAGCTTTTAACGGTATCTGCTCAACAATCTTAATACCATAAACCTCAAGACGATTAATCTTTTTCGGATTGTTTGTCAGGATACGTACTTTTCTGAGCCCCAAATCACGACAGATTTGAGCCCCGATTCCATAATCGCGTTTGTCGGCCATAAATCCCAGCTCCAAATTGGCGTCAACAGTGTCAAGTCCCTGCTCCTGAAGTTTATAAGCCCGGAGTTTATTTGACAGACCGATGCCTCTTCCCTCCTGACGCAGATAAATCAAAGCACCTTTGCCTGCCTCTTCGATCATCTTCATCGCGGTTATCAACTGGTAGCCGCATTCGCACCTCTGTGAATGAAACAAATCACCGGTCATACATTCCGAATGTACCCTGATCAACAGCGGCTCATCATGCTCTATAGGTTTTCCGTTGTCGTCGAGCCGGCCGACGCCGCCTTTGCATAATGCCAGATGTGGCTCGGCCGATGTTATGCTCTCATAGCCAATGAGAGAAAATTCTCCGTAGTCTGTAGGTAAATTGACACACTCAAGACGCTTGATCTGACTTTCGCGCTGGAGACGATATTCTACGAGCTTCGAAATCGAAGCAATTTTAAGATTGTGCTTTTCGCAAAATTTCAGCAGCTCGGGCACTCGTGCCATCGAGCCGTCTTCGTTCATAATCTCACAGATTACACCTGCGGGCTTTATGGAAGCAAGGCGCATCAAATCAATTGCACCTTCTGTCTGGCCGGCTCGAACCAGTACGCCGCCGTCACGGGCACGGAGCGGAAATACGTGTCCCGGACGTACAAAGTCATTCGGTCTGGCATTATCTACAATAGTCGCCCGAATCGTCTGCGCCCTGTCTGCGGCGCTTATGCCGGTACCAATCCCTTTGGCGGCGTCAATACTGATAGTAAACGCCGTTCCGAACCTTGCGGTATTATCAATGGTCTGTGGATACAAGCCAAGCAAATCACATTTCTCGGCGGTTAGGGGCAGACAAATAAGACCCCGGCCATACGTTGCCATAAAATTAATAATCTCAGGCGTTACCTTCTCGGCAGCGCATAGAAGGTCGCCTTCGTTCTCACGGTCTTCGGCGTCAACAAGAACGACCATCTCGCCACGACGAAGAGCTTCCAAAACCTCGGGTATTTCGCTAAATTGTACAGTCACTTTTTTCTTCTCATACTTAACATTTAATGTTTAGGGTTTTCGCATTGTAAATTACCAATTCTAAATACTATTAGCTAAGAGCTATTGTTCGCCAGACTTTGTTCATACCGCTCAATATATCGACTTCCGTTGCGAATGTAAATAAGGGTAGCCAAAATAGCTGTCCCCGCAGCCGACCACCATAGAATCCGCAGAAACCAAATCCAACCGGGTAAAACACTCGAAATCTCCGGGGCAATCAGGATTCCCATCACCATCAACAACTGCAGTGCGGTAGCAAGCTTGCCGACAAAAACAGGAACGATATGAATCTGTGAAGTAATAAAATATACAATAGTAAAGCCCAAAAATATAAACAGGTCCTTGCCGATAATCAAAACCACAACTGTCGGCGGCAGCAGGAAACTCTGGACATGTCCCCGCTGTGAAGCCAACAACAAACACGCACTGGTCATGAGCAGTTTGTCGGCAATCGGGTCAAGAAACGCTCCAAGCTTTGTAACTTGTTTTTTTATGCGAGCCAGATAGCCGTCAATGGCGTCGCTAATCGCCATGACCAAAAATATAATAATTGAAACATAGCGCATTGCGTTTTGTGAGCCGGGACTAAGTGCAGTATCATTTGTCTTCAACATAAAGCTGACAAATGGAACTATCAACAATATCCTGAGAATCGTAACGCGACTGGCCCAACTCAGCTTCATATTTATACCATTTACTATTGACTATTAATGACCTGTTCTCGTTTTTTTAATCGTAAAGTATTATAAGGTCAGGAATACAACATCAGCAGCAACTTCCTTCGATAACGTAAACTATGTTAAAGGAAAGATTAATATTTAGCAAGAGATAGATTGTTTATACAAAAGATGGATCCCGGCAAATTGTGATTGTCGCTGACAATGCGACTAATCCGATTCGCAGCTACAATCGCAGCATACCTCATCACCCCCGAACATTCCACTTAAAACCGCTGCCGCGCAACCCACTCCCGATTTAACATTAATCGCCTCGACAGGGCAATTGAGGCCGCACGCCCCACATTCCATACATGCATCCACTTCCACAATGACGGCCTTCTTTTCCTTCATTTCAAAAACTCTGTGAGGACATACAGTAGCACATAAACCACATCCGATACATTTATCGGTATCCAACTCAAGAGTTACTACATTCTTAAGATATATCTGTCCCTTCATGTTCCAATCTCTCTCTAAACAAACCGGCCGACAATCCACATCCCCATCCCAAGAACCCCAACAATAATCTGCAGCGGCACAGCGACACGCATTTCTTTTTTCACTCCCGACAGTGAAGTATATGTTGACGCCCCTGTGAAGTTCATTGCAAGAAAAGATGATACCGCAGAAATCAAAAATATCCAAGCAACGGCCTCAAGCCGGCTGCCTGTGAGTTTCAGTGAAAAGAAGACAACCGCCACAACAAGGCCGACTGAAAAACCCTTAAATGAAAAACTTCTTCCTGGCAGCCATGGCAGCAACAACGGAGTAATTACCGCACCGCTTAAATACGCTGCAAAAAGATATACTATCGAACGAAGACCATGACTCATCACTAAATCACTCGAATATCCTTTCTCGCTAATACCCGACAGAATAAATAAAACCGCCATGATATAAATCACATATTTCCCATTTATTACAAATTCAACCGGGGTCAAAACCAATCTGTCATACAACGAAAAAAGCACCTGACGCATCTGCGGTGTCGCTTTCATATTTGCTTTAAGAAAATCAATTATATCACAAGCACGGACGGGACCGTAAATTACCGAGAAACCGCAACGCTTTTTAACTTCGTGCGCAGCCACTCCGGGAGCCCCAAGCTGAGGTAAAATAATTTTGCGGTGGTTTACTATTTTCTCAAGTTCCACAAGGCCGATACGATGAACTATTTCATCCGTCCCGAAAGTTCCTTTGCCCGCTGCACACCATACATTAACTCCTTTAGTATCCAGCACAATTATCCAGGCATCAAGCCCCCCTAACTCTTTGCGAAGGGCATCAAAACTTAATTTATAATTTGCCGAAACAAGAACTACCGATTCGCCATCGGGATTGCCAACCGCATAAATCCCCGGCTCCACGGCATATTTCATTCGTTTTATACTCAAGCGTACTGCCCAGCCGCCCAATCGGTCCGCAAAACAAAGTTCCGTCGGCACTCGCGGAATCTCCCTGCCGTTATGCATTACGAACGATAAATTGCGTATTTTTTCAGTCATTATTTCTTCCGTTCGTCATATACTCGCCAAAAAATAAAAACCGTCGGCAATAGCTGTGATTTGCTTCAATTATAACGATGACTATGTTAAGAGGAAAATTGGTATTTAGCAAGAAATAGATCGGCCCAAATCAGGCAGAGAAAGCCCATGTGGCATGAATAACTATGACAGCAGAAAGCTGGAAACGCCGTTATTGTGCATTACCGCTTTTTACGGGTACGAGCTTCACTGGAATGATAATTAGTACTTATTCTTTGTCAAGGCCAAGGCCGCGGCCTGGATTCCCCTTCGATTTACCCCTGGCCTTACCTTTGCCCTTCTTCTCGATTCGAAGCCCTTTAGGCAGTTCCCCATACGATATAAATCCCCACGGTCCTTCCAAACTAACACCTACCTCCCATTGAGCTTCTCCGAGGCGGTAATAATGGCCTTTAAAGTAGTAATGGTTGGGAAAATCAATGACAATATACACGCCGCGACCCGAATCATAAACAAGCTCAATACCCTGGTATTTGCGTCGATAACCATGTGCGGGAGCGTGCGGAGGAGGCCCGGGTTTACGCTCGTATCTACGTTCCGATCCACGTTCCGAACGTGTACCAATCGAAAAACTCCTGCACGAGACAAGCATAAGTGCCATACAAACCAGAATAACCACCGATAATATCCTAAATTTCATAATTAATTCCTCACATTATTCAACCAGGCATTAATTTGTAAAATCAACTATGCCTATATAAAATATATATAATAAATGCAGAACATATCAATAAAATACTGTAAAAATGAGAAATATCGGAACATTTTCCGTGATGAATTTATTTGATGTAAGCCGCCATGATGATACAATTGAGGGATAATATTGAAAAGAGCCTGTCAAAGCATGATAGCTGACTTAAAAGAGATTTAACGTGAGCAGTAAACAAGCAATAATATATTATGACTTGGCGGTTTTGTTTGAGGCAGGAGTACCGACACTAAAGTCCCTTGATATAATCACCGAAGGGCTAAAAGGTCGTCTGAAAATAATATTTACCCAATTAAGCGAATCTCTCTCCCAGGGCAATACCCTTGCTTATTCGATGGCCAAATATCCAAGGACCTTTGCCCGGCTTGATTTAATGCTGGTAAAATCAGCGGAGCATTCAGGTGAATTACCCAATTGCTTTAAGATGCTCTCCAAATGGTATGAGTTTAAGAATCGATTAAAAGGAATATTCATCTCAAGATGTATTCTGTCGGGCATAATTTTGCATATTTTGGTCGTTATTTTTCCTTTTCTCGATCTGGTTTTTGGGAAAATCGGCACATCTGAATTCTTGATAACAATTGCAACAACATTAGGCTCAATTTATTTAGTGATAGCAATACCCCTTACCATTTACCGCTCTACACCAAACACCGGCATTTTTCGCAGACTTTTGGATACCCTTATACTAAGGATTCCAATTCTTGGTCTGGGAGTTCGACAAAACTCGATTAGCCGGTATTGCAAGGGCTTTAACATGCTCTATAAAGCGGGCGTGCCAATTGCACAATGTGTGACACAAGCCACAGAACTAACGGGAAACTTAATCATAGCAGATATGTTTAAAGGTGCTGCGGCAAGTATAGAAGCAGGAAACACAGCCTATGAAGGATTTTCCCGCAAATTACCTTTAGACTATCTCAACATCTGGCAAACCGGAGAGGAGATCGGCGAACTCGACAAGATGTCCGGCAAGATAGCTGAAATTTCCGGCGACAGAGCCGAACTGCTGTTCACTGAATTTGCCAAATGGCTGCCGATACTTATTTATTCCATAATCTGTGTAATAATGATTATCAAAATATTTAGTATGGCAGGGGCAATACGTTCCACATATGCTCCTTGATATAAAACACTGTGATGGTATAATCATCGAGATTTATTAAGGACAA
>CBDURK010000060.1:0-11837 GCA_965369645.1 uncultured bacterium
TACCAATACACCTCAACCCGCCCAGACCAAAATCGAAGCCAAAATCGAAACCGTGGCCAAAATCGAACCTGAAACCGCCACAAACTTAATCGAGCTGACGGCCCCCGAAAAACCCGATAACAGTGTTGCTGTAACTGTCAACGGCGTCGATATTACCGAGGCCGAGGTGCAAAAAATCGTCAAGCCCCAGCTTGAGAAAATGGCCCAACAAAACAAACAGCTCCCACCGGCCTTTGCTCAGGCATTCGAAAAACAGATCAAGCAGCAAATCCTCGACAAAATGATTGTCATACAATTATTAGATGAAAAAGTAAAAGAATCCAACATAATAATTGCTGATGAAGAAGTAACCAAACAGATCCAACAGATAGCCTCTGTACAGAAGCCGCCCTTATCAATAGAAGAACTAAAAAAAATAATCGAGAGCCAGGGATATGCTTTTGATGATTGGAAAAATGAAATTCGAAAGCAATTAGGCCAACAGAAACTTTTCAAAAGCCAATTCCCCGAAAGCACCAATATAACTGAAGAAGATGCCAAAAAGCACTATGATGAAAATCCAACCCAGTTCGTGACAAAAGAACAGGTAAGAGCAAGCCATATTCTCATAACGCCAAAAAAAGATGAAGGCAGCACCGATGCTACTCCGGAAGAAAAAGCAAAGGCCAAAGCAAAAGCCGAGGGCCTGCTTAAACAAATCAAAGAAGGAGCCGACTTTGCCGCATTAGCCAAAGCCAACTCAGACTGCCCATCAGCGGCAAAGGGTGGCGATCTGAATTTCTTTGGTAGAGGCCAGATGGTACCGCCTTTCGATAAAGTCGCATTCGCGATGGAAACGGGAAAGATAAGCGATCTTGTCGAGACCCGTTTCGGATACCATATTATAAAGGTCACAGACCGCAAGGAAGCCGGCACCACATCATTTGAACAGGCCAAAGCCGGGCTCATACAGCAACTGACGCAGAAAAAACAGGCTGAGATGACCAATAAGTATGTCGATTCTCTAAAGACCGCGGCAAACATTTCTTACCCGCCCGGCAAAGAACCGACGACGCCGGCACCACCACCGGCACGAGTACCTCGACCCCAGTAATTCGCGACGCTAATCAACAGTTACGATTTCAAAAGTGTGGCCGGGTCGAGATTATCCGACTCTATATCCTTAAAGTATTTTAACGTGCCGAATTTCAGCTCAACCGCTGCCTCTTCATCACAAACTATAATACCCCTGTGGTGCATTTGAAGAGCACTGATTGTCCACATATGATTTACACCGCCCTCAATGGCATGTTGCAATGCGCGGGCTTTATTATGGCCGTTAACAATAATGAGCACCTCTTCGGAGTCCAGAACAGTCCCTACACCGACAGTTAAAGCTGTCTTGGGTACTTTGTTGACGTCGTCGTCAAAGAATCGCGAATTTGCCACGAGGGTATCGTAAGTCAGCGTCTTAACACGTGTCCTCGAAGATAATGACGAAGCCGGCTCATTAAACGCTATATGACCGTCGGGACCGATACCTCCGAGAAATAGCTTAATTCCGCCGAGCTTTTTTATTTTTTCTTCATAGCTCGCGCATTCGGCTTCGAGGTCATCGGCAGTACCGTTGAGAATGTTGGCATTTTCTTTCTTAATGTCTATATGGCTGAAAAAGTTGTTCCACATGAATGAATAATAACTCTCAGCATGGTCCTTGGGCAGGTTCACATACTCATCCATATTAAACGTAACAACATCTTTGAAAGAAACCACACCTTTCTTATTCAGCTTTATAAGTTCCGCGTATATTCCCAGCGGCGAAGAACCCGTCGGAAGACCCAACACAAAAGGTTTGGCCTGGCTGGCTCCAAATTCGTTGATGCTTTTGGTTATGTAATTAGCGCTCCATTGGGACGCCAGCTTATAATTCGATTCAATTATCACTCTCATAAATTTGTCCTCTTCTAAATATCGTACTCTGTTATTATTGTTTAGCCCCGGCCATTATCCGGGGTCCTGTAATTTCCCAATCAATATCTGTATTTCTTGCTAATCTTGCCCTCGATTCCGACTCGCTTTGCTACGCTCGCCAGCAGCAGGTCGGCCAGCGGGAATTAAAAAGGCCTTTAGCTGTATTGCGGGTTTACATTATTAATATATTTATTCGTAAAGTAACACCTGGGAAATATTCTTCGCTACTGTCCCTTTAATTGTTGTATTTGACTAATAAGTTCATCTCCAAGTGCTGCCTTGCCGGCTATATGTTTTTTGATTTCCAAAACGATATTATTTTCTTCAAACGTCCCTATCACCTGTTCGAAATCATGCTGCATTGTTTCTTTGCCGCCGTCAAGCCCGTATCCTATTTGAGCGGTCTCGGCAAATTCTTTTTTCGTATCGACATAAATCATTCGATCAAGCTCTATGACAGCCGTTTTCCATTTATTTACCAGCCCAATAATATCATCCGGCGTAATCCTGTCAAGCATTTTGCCTAAATGCTGTTGCAAAACATTGGCCGCCCAGGCCCATTCGTATGCAGGATAACTTTTATACATGGATTCAAATGCTTCTGCCAGATGTTCCAGGGAGTCGATAACACCGTTTTCAATATCGCTGAGCATCTTCTGCACGAGCCGTTCCGGTGCAAACAAGCCCGCCAGGTCCACCCATTTCCCGGGACCAACTTTGGTCTCCGGCATCAGCGCCCCTCTAAGCTCATCGACATTCCTGAACTGCTTGTTTTTAAGCCGACTAATCAGACAATTGCCTAAGAATTTATCAATACCTATCCGGTATAGTTTAATACCTCTGTCCAGCGCCGAGTTGTTAATCTTGACACTATGATAGGTAAAGTAATCGGTGTTCTGGCCCGATGTCGCTTTGAGGTTCGCAAGCAATCGGCAGCCGTTGAGCATCTTTTGAATCGTATATGGGCTTAAAAGTTTGAAATTTATATAGTCCAGTTTTCTTTTGTCTTTTCGCCTGTCGCGTTTCGGCCATTTTCTCGCGTCACGAACAGTACCCACGTTGCGCAAATTAACACCGGGAACAAGAACACTTTCGTCTTCGTGCTCGATAAGGTATGAAAAAGGCAAATCAGAAGTATCCGAATTCTTATAATGCCGGCCCATCACAACAGTAAACGCCCCGACTTTTGCCGGCCAGAGGATATAAGAATCGCTCGCAGTCTTCGAGCCTCGTTCGATAATCCCCTGATGGGTCGGTCCCAGTTTATACATATGATTGCTCTGGTTGGTTCCACTGCCAGCGTTTAAAAAGGAAAACAAACCGGCAATCAGGAGCGTGGACTTATGATGCGTCACAGTATAAGGCCCGGCGAATATCGAACAGGCCTCGCCGTGAAAACCGCCGCAGTTCGCGAAGAATACCGAGTTCTCCGCTGAATACTGCTTTGCCAATACGGTTCCCTGGCCGATAAAGCATTTATCTATTATTGTCCCGTCGGTAATCTTCGCTCCGTCGCAAACAATAAAATCTTCGGCAAAAACACCCGGCCCGATATAAACCGGGTCCTCCGAACAACTGTTAATCGAGCCGTTCTCTAATCTGCTCACGCCCTCTATCACGCTCGCCGCACCCACTTTAACATTCTTGATAATCCGGCAGTTAAGAAGTCTGGCCCCTTTACCAACAACACCCATAGAGCTTTTAACAGAGGCCGAATAGTCGGCTATCATTTGCTGCAGCCTGCCAATTACTTCAGGCAGGTGGCGATAAAACGCTATTATATATGCCGTATGGGCCGATAACCGGTCATAAATCGGTATCTCTCTGCCGCCCGATTCATTTACAACCGCAACCTCTGTCCCGTTGCCGAACGTACTTTTTCCTTCCACCGCAAGCAGGTCGATATTATCTATCACCACTTCGTCTTCGATTATATAGTTGGCGATGTAGTTCCTGACATGACTTATATATACGTTATTTCCGATAGTGCAGTTGTGAATCGTAGCATGACTAATCCCGGCCGGCTTCTTTACACCGCCGAAAAATGAGACCTGCTTTTCAAATACCCCCAATTTAATCCGCCCGTAAAAGTGCGTAGATTTTACTGTTTCCGTTTTGAAGCCGTCGGCAACATGGACCTGCGTCCAGTCCTCGCAGCTACATCCCTGGTCGGTCAATTTGGTGATTTGCTCGGCAGACAGCGGGCGAAACAAATCTTGCCCGATATCATATTCCGGCACAACTTCTTTTCTTCCTGTTTCCAAATAACTTGTCATTATTACAAGCTCCCTTTTCTAATTCCCAAAAATGCGGGAATCTTTTTGTCCTGCATTTTTACCGCAGGCCTTTCATTCCGAATTCGCAAACTAAATCTTACAAACCGAAATTTCATAAATCAACATATTTATAACAGGCTTTCTGTGAGGTGTTTTCTTTTTTTCATCTCCTTACAAAAATTCACGCCGCATCTATATCATAGAGAATTTTCCCGTTGTTTTCGGACGAAGCTGCAATTTAGCAAACATGCAAAGATAAATTAGATAATTCCCGCCAAAATTTGGAGTAATTCGTTGGAAGCTGCCGATGTTTATTGTATAAAGGATTGCAATTTCGTTGGATAAGGAAGATATTGTGCGCCGGTTGTTTTAGAATAAATTCCATCGGTGCCCGATAGCAACCTGAACATCTGTTGGCTATTGAGTTCAAGGATGAAATTTTATAAATTTAAGTTGGGACGCTGACTCTCATGGATGAGACTATGGCGAACAAGTCAAGAGTAACAAAAGTCCTGGTGATGCTGCTGGCTTCGATGACATTCGGGGCGATAATTCTTATGGCCCTGGGTCATAACCCCCCTTCAGCCGGCCCGTTTTCTCTTTGGACATATTACCGCCTCAATCCTGTCCAAAAAGCCATTTCCTCCCCTGCCGCCCATTCCCCGGACAAATGGAATCGTATCGAAATATACTACAGCGGCACCAAATCAGGCAACATAGAGCAATTAGCTTCACACAGAGGCCTGGCCAGTCCTGACGATGCCAACTTCCATTTCTGTTTATGTAACGGCTCCGGCGGCGATGACGGGCAAATACAGGCAACAGAAAAGTGGAAAAGACAATGGCCGCTCATACCGGGCCCCACATGGTACGGCACCAGCCAAACTGTACGCATCTGCATTATAACCGACGATAAAACCATGACCATGACCGACTCGCAGATAAAGAGAATGGAAACACTTCTCGATGGACTATGCAGAAAGTTTCGAATTCAACCGGATTCCATCTCCTACCCAAGCGATTGGCGCTAAAAACAATCAGCACTTGTAACTCTCAAGCACAAAAGAAGATCCTCTTTCCTGTTCACTCGTATTCAATGTCCATTCTTGGCACCGCATGTAAAATAAGACTGGATGCGCCAGTAATACAGCACATCCAGCCCTTTTAAGGAGGGTGGTTATATGTAAATTAGAACTTAATTATTATCCGGTTTTGGTTCTAGTCCTTCGGGCCAGGGGAAATTTCCGCCCCCTCGTCTGCCCATACCTCTGCCCCGCATTGGCGATTCCTGCGGAGACGGCATATCCGAATCCGGCCGACCCATCATGCCTCTGCGCTGCATGGGCTGCTTCGGTGGTGACGGCATATCAGGGTCTTGATCGCCCATCATGCCTCTGCCCTGAAAGCCCGGACCGCCTTGACCCATCATACCTCTGCCGCGAAAGCCCTGACCGCCTCTGCCCATCATGCCTCTGCCGCGAAAGCCCTGGCCGCCTCTACCCTGAAAGCCTGAGCCCCTTCCGCCCATACCTCTTTGACAGCACGGGCATAAACATTCACATTGATAACGTTGGCCCCTTCGGCCAATACCTCTACCCTGCAAACCTCGTCCCCTTCCGCCAAACATCCGCTGCTTAGGTTGATTACGCTCCGGACGAAATTGCTGCGACCTGCGGCCCATCCTGTTCCTGGGTGTGTCTTTCGGCTCCAACGCCTGCCGGCGATTCTTTCTCATTGCCTCGATTTTCTTTTCAGCCCCAACTTCCCTGGCCTGTGGTTCACGGTCCACTTGTCGTCCGCTAAATTGTTGCTCCCGGCCCCTTTGTCCTGGACGGCCTTCCTGACCCTGCCTGCGTCTTTGCCCCTGCTCAGGATTGCCTGTTCCTTCCTGAGCAATAACGTTTTCAACTCCAATCAGCAAAACTGCTGTTACAATGCTTAATGTAATTATCTTTTTCAACATTTTAAGTCTCTTTCCGAGTCATAGACTCTTTTGTTTGTTATGCAACTTCGCATTTCGCCGTTTAGGAGCGGATTTAAATATTGACTTCGTTAAATTTCTGACAAACATCCGCAGAGCAACGACATTCTCAGTTACTATCAGTCCAAGTGCCGCTTTGATATCCGTCATCAACATTTTTTTGGTCCCCTAATTAGCCACTATTTTTTAACTCCGGTACCGGCTTCCACATATATAGACGTACACTGAGCCTGAAATATTGCCATTTTCGGGAAAATTTCATAAAAAAATGGGAAAAATTCAATTATTGAGCTATTTTATCGAACTTTGCGGAAAAAAAGAAACCCCAGGCAGCACTCTCAAACTTGACTGGGGCGTTTCAAAGCTATTATTTTCCGCTTTTACCGGCTGACCTATTCCGCCAAAGCCATGATTTCCTCCGCGTTAAGTGCCTGGTTGTAAATCCGTACATCGTCAATCAGACAGGAGAAAAAAGTGCCGGTTTAAAGAGTTTTACCGAGACCGATATTCAGGCCAGTTGTCAGATCTTATTGTCTCACCAACAGCTAAAATTTTCACCGCACACGAAGCACGTTCGGCAAAGGTCTGCGCATCACTAAGGTTGCCGACATTTTGACCCCAGTGGTATGGTATTGCCAACTCCGGCTTTATATACTGCGTCGCCTCCGCCGCCTCAACCGCGTTCATCGTATATGTGCCGCCCGCCGGCAGTATCGCCGCGTCAATATGTCCGAGCGTTTTCATTTCATCGATAAGGTCGGTATCGCCCGCGACATAAATACGCTTCGAACCGATTTCTATTATGTACCCGACCCAGTTCCTCGATTTGGGGTGGTTCGGTTTGTTGGTATTATACGAAGCCACTCCTGTAATGCTGACATTCTCAAACTCGATTGTCTCACCGGGCGCGATCACCTGCCCGCTGCCGTATCGCTGAACGACATCAGGCGGCCCGATGAATTGTGTCTGGGAATTGAAAACTTTCGCAATATCCGAAGGCGAGTAATGGTCGCCGTGAGTATGAGTTACACAAACGAGCGTCGCATCATGAAGCGATTCGTTCACCCTCTCCGGATCCACATATACTATACAATCCGCATCCCAGACCTTAACAGTCGAATGACCCAGCCACTGAATATTGACTATCGTTTCAGGCTCCGGCTCCGCAGCAGGTCTATATAATCGGATATCGTCAAAATACATTTTACCTGAGCCGCCATCCTGCGGGCCGGTTTCGTCACCCAAACCGACAGAGACGCTGTTGACATCGGTCAGGTTAACACCGGCATCACTGAAACTATTCAGGTCTATAGTCCATTCGGTCCAGTCTTCTATGAGCGCCGCGTTGGCATCAGGATGCACGACTGTCGCGCTTACGCCGTCACTATTGGATACAGTGACATACATCGGCTCCGGCTCGTTGCCGACTATGCCAACATCCAGATCTGTCCACTGCGGGCCAACATCAGTATTCGGAAAGCTGACGTTGGAAAATACAGCCTCGCACGTCGCATCGGGATTATGGCTGGTCAATGCCAGGCCGATGTACACAGGCATATCCATCATCACGGACTCTATATCCAATTGTGTCCAGGTCGCGCCGTCCGCTGAATAATATGCCCTTACGAGTCCGCCTGTGGTGCGCTCCAGCTTCACCCACTGAGGACTACTAATCCCTTCCTGCTTTGAGCTAAAGCCGCCCCCGCCCGTCGTTTCACGCCTACCGAACCAGACCCCGTTACCGGGCGTCACGGCCATCATCGCATGTTTCGAATCCGCCTCAAGCGTATCACGAATCATCACTCCCGCCTTCGCCCAGGGGTCCGTATCCCCTATGCTCTCGATTCTGGCTATAATCGCACCTGCGCCGGACAGCTCCTTATAGGCGAAATGGAACTCATCGGATGTGTTCCAGATATCCGCCCCCGAGGCCCTCATCGTATAAGTGCCGGCCGGAGCTTCTGAAAAATCGCCGACATATTGAGAGTGGCCCTTAAACCACAGCGACAATACTCCGACATCGTGCTCCGTCCAGTCACGCGGATAAATCAATGTCTTACTTGTCTCAGAATAACTGACTACATCATCGTTGTTATAGAAATACGGCATCGACTGCCCGCCCCCGTGAACGATAGTCTGCTCGGTAAAAGGTGGATTCTCATAACCAACAACAGAACCATTGGCCGGGTCGTTCCATCCGTCTTTCCAAGCAGAAAATATCCTGTTACTCATGGGATTAGTGGTATCAAGCTCATTGTAGGCCTCAAAATCATCCACAAGAAGATAGTCTGCCACGGTAAAACTCCATACCGGACCTCTGTGCAAAGTATTGTCGGCCTCTATCTCATCAACCCGCCAGTAGTAAGCGGCACCCCATCCGAGAGCCTCGAAAAAAATATAACCGCTGACATCCTGACCACCCCGATATATACCTGTCGTATCCGTAGTATCGGCAGCATTGACATCCTCGAAACTATTCCCGAAGTATAAATCGTGCCGGGCCGCCGTTTCTCCCGCTGTCCAGTTCAGTGAGGTCGCATCAGCTATACCCAATATTGCCCCATCCTTTGGCTTAGGCGAACGTGCCTGTACGGGATTGGCTGCAACTGCCCAGACTGTAGTCATACCGGCATTGGTTACATTGTAGTCAATCTGCACCAGCGCCAGACGGCCGTCTTCGAGAAGCTCACCACTGTTGACACCGTAGGCCGTAATCCAGCCGTTCTGTACATACTCTTTTATTTTTTCTGTTTGGTCCTCTTCGCTCGTTAATACCAGTACGCCTCCGGTAATATCCATACTTCCATTCGTCCCCGACAACGGGTCGTCCGGGTCATTCATCACCAGGCCATTGGTATAGAGAATTCCACCGTTAAGGTGCAGTTCACTCCCTTCGGAGCCGCCCCGGGGGACTCTCGTATTCGTTGAAACGGTTACCGTACCGCCGTTGATATTTACCACGCCTTTGCTCGGGTCTTTTCGCCCAAGCTGAAAAGCGCTGCACGTAACGTCACCATCGTCGATAGTGAACATCCCCAGTTCCTTCCTGCCTATCCTGATAAGATTTCCCGCCGTTAAAGTCCCGCCGGTTATATGCAGGTGGACAAAACCCTGGCCCCCAACAGCATCGTTGCTTACTGTGACACTCTCAAACCGAGCCTCAGTATCCGCATCAATGATTACCTCTGTCGGGTCGCTCCTCCAATTGATATAGACTGCATCGCCGGCATTGGGGACTTTGTTGATATCCCAGTTCTCCGGATTGCTCCAGAGAGAATCGCTGCCGCTGTTGTCCCAGACAAATTCATCCCCGAGAGTTGTACCAACCATACTCAAAGCCAACAGAAAACAAATGAGACACATCAACTTACTGCGCATAACAATCCTCCTCTAAAGGATTAATATAATCATATTTTGACTGCTCTTATAGTTACTAATTTGTCACTTATGGCACCGGTGCGTACAGACGAATATCATCGAAGTACATAATACCGGAACCGCCGGCAGTTGGATTATTCCTGTTACCAAGGCCAAGAGTAATCGAATTGACATTTGCAAGGTTCACACCCTGGCCAGCAAAAGCCTGAAGGTCGATGTTCCATTGCGTCCAGGAATTTGCCTGCGCTGCATTTGGATTATCATTAGTAACCACAGCACTGCCGTTAAGAACAACATACATCGGCTCGGCAGCATTAACCGTATCGCCCCTGAACCAAATCGTCAGTGTATCGACACCATTTACTGTCCAGTCACGATTAGAAGTCAATGTCAAAGTCGCCTCAGATTTGCCGACTGCGTTGTCGTAAGCAAACGGCATCGACTGATTACCGCTGTGAACGATAGTCTGCTCGGCAAATGGAGGATTGGCATTACCCACGACAGAGCCGTTTGATGCAGGATTGTCGAATCCGTCCAGCCAGGCATTAAATATCCTGTTGCTGGCCGGGTCAGTCGGGTCGAGGTCATTGTAGCTCTCCATATCGTCCAGGATAAGGAAGTTGGCTGTTGTAAAACTCCACAGGGGGCCTGTCCACGGGCTGTCGGCGTTTGCATTATTAACCTCATCAACACGCCAGTAGTAAGTGGTATCCCACTCCAACTGTCCGGGCTCATAACTCTCGGAACCAAGGTTTCCACTGCCTTTATTTTCAAGTGAACTTGCATCGGCGCCAAAATATACATCATGCGAAGCACCAAGTCCCGGTGTCCAGGTCAGAATAGGTGATTGCGTCACATCCACAGCTCCATTAGCTGGACTTACACTCTGGACAGCGCCTTCGGTGGTAAAGCTCCAGACGTCGCCTTTATGCGTTTCGATAATATCAAACTCATCGACGCGCCAGTAGTAAGTCTTGGCCATTTTGAGTGTGCCGGGAGTATAGGTCGTAGTTCCCTGAGCCTGACCTCCGGTAGCATTGTTAACTTCGTCAAAATTGTCGCCGAAATACACGGTATGCAATTTCGCTCCGAAACCTTCCGTCCAGCTAAGCTCCACATCCACACCTACAGACTCTGCCCCATCAGCCGGGTCGGGAAAGTAGCCGGTCTTGGGGGGAATACTGAAGCTCCAGATATCACCCTTCCACGGACTGTTCGGCTCAGCATCATTGACCTCATCGATTCGCCAGTAGTAAGTCGTTCCCGGAACAAGACCGTCAGGATAAGCAAATCCGGGAAAGCCAATGACAGCAAACGTCGTGGCCTGATTACCGATGAACGTGCCCTCAGCGCCTTCGCTGACGGCATCAAAATTATCGCCAATGTACACATCATGCGAGACCGCAAGAGCTCCGGGCGACCAGCTAAGGTTCACCCAGGTGTCTGAAAGTAAATCGCCGTCAGCCGGATCAGGTCCGAAAGCGTATGGCCATGGCTTACCTTCCATAGCGCTGAAAATCTCGACCTCTGAAAGCGCATGGTCGTAAATCCGAACCTCGTCAATAATACCGTTCCACGCGAATCCTCGGTTAGCATCCAGCTCGCCGACCCACACCGGGGCGCCTGTTTCGTTTACTATATTGTCTGGATGGTCACCGCTGTTCTCCAGGACGCCATTAATGTACAGTTTCATCTTCTCGCCGGCATTGCCTGCTCCATCAAATACGAGAGTGATGTGGTACCATGTATCGTCTTCAAGGGCTGTCGTGGACCGCAGCGCACCCGCACCGTTCACCCGGCCTTCCACAATCTGGTCTGTCCAGACGAACAAGTTGTACATATCGGAATCCCCCCACGCAACTCTCTTGGATACGATAGACATCCCTTCCTGGTCCGCCAGGTTTCGGGGCAGCACCCACGCTGCGATAGACAAAGCGGACATGCCCTCCAGTTTGGCGGTATTAGTAACCTCTATACGGTTGGCGTTGTCCCCGTCAAACTCTAATCCGTTATCAATCTTCCCTTCGACCGAATTTAATGAGCCATGGACTACAATTGCAGCGGGATTGGCAGAGGCATCACTGGGGCTCTGTGCATCCTCGAATGGCAGATGAAGCACCAGGTCCGCTGAGGCATTGCCGGCGGTACTCAGCACCAAAACAAAAGAGAGCAGACAAATCAATCTTTTAATCATAATATTCCTCCTTAAAAAAAGTTAAAAATTGCTATTTATACTTTGACTACATAGCAAA
>CBDURK010000061.1:0-11701 GCA_965369645.1 uncultured bacterium
TAACTGTACGATATGCTCTCCCCGCTATTCCAAAGTTATCTATGGACGCCAGAGAGGGTTGGCAGGTGTTGCCCTGGAAATCGTCGATGGTGGTACCCTCGATCGAGTGGCAATATCCAACCTGACCATAAAAGGTGTAACGGTTCCGATTTTTATGCGGCTGGGAAACCGCGCCCGCCTTTATGAAAAGGACCAGTTGAAACCTGATGTCGGAAAATTTCGAAATGTTATCATTAGTAACATCATTGCGACAGATTGTTCCAAAATCGGCTGTTCGATCACGGGCTTACCGGGCCATAACATCGAAAACGTAATCCTTACCAATATTCATTTAGGATTCGAAGGCACAGGCGTGAAAAAAGATGCTTCACGAAAAATCCCCGAAAAACCTACAAGTTACCCTGAAAGTGTCATGTTCGGCACCCTTCCTGCGTATGGATTCTTTTGCCGTCATGTAAGTGGAATAAAATTCCAAAATATCCGGTTCGAGACCTCTGCCCCGGATTATCGCCATGCGATAGTATTTGATGACGTAGATGACGCTGTTATCGATTCCCTGGATGCCCCCTTTACTCCCGGGGCGGCTGGAATGATTCGATGTACAAATTCACGGAATATCTTCATTCGTAACTGCCGGCCGCCGAATCTCACTGAGTTGTTTCTTGAGCTTAATGGTACGCGCACTAAGAATATTATGCTGTCGTCTAATGACCTTAGCGGCGTTATAAAAATTGCCGATTCTACTGCTGATGTTCCTAAATCGGTATTGGTTATACTGGCTAATCAACTTCCAAAGAAATAAAAAATGTTTTAAATACTCAAAGTTAGATTAATATTTCTCCGGCCTATTTGGCGATATATACAATAGTGTTCCAAGGGTGGAACCGACCTCTGTTACGAAAGTCAAACCTAAGCCCTTCTAAATAATAATTATGACTGGTTTATTATTTAAGGAGATAAGCGT
The DNA here is from genome assembly GCA_965369645.1 of uncultured bacterium. Lineage (GTDB taxonomy): Bacteria > Planctomycetota > Phycisphaerae > Sedimentisphaerales > Anaerobacaceae > NIOZ-UU13. Next base: position 965 of record CBDURK010000061.1, read on the forward strand.
ATGGTATCCCAGGGACTTCTGTTCTCTGAGCCCTCTATTGCTGAAACATGCGTATGGTGCGAGCTGTCTGAAGGCATAGATCCGGCCCAATGGGCAAATATGTGCCGTTATATAGGCAATATGACCCTTAAGGAGTTTGAACATGTTAAAAGAAAAATCTTATCTACGGTTAATATGAAAAGCCGGCAAAAAAGGTTACTTTATCGTTCTGATGATTTTGTGAAAATTCCTTTGGTAAGTATAGGTCCCAGTGGATTAGGTGGGCAATATCAGAGAGAAACATAATCTATGATTGCCAAATGCAACGGTTACTATTTCTTCTCTCCGCCGGCATCTTGTATCTTTGAAATACCGTCTATCGTAAGCGTTTTTCGGACAGCGAAGTAGTCCTCTCGCGAAATTGTTTTACCCATAGCTCCTATAGCTTCATTAATTTGGTACGGACTCTTGATTCCGACAATGGCTACGTCAATACCCGGATGCATCAGCGTAGCTGTCAGAACCAGTTGGTATATGGAAAGATCGTACTTCTTCGCAAGCGGCCCAAGGCTTTGAACTGCCGTTGCAATTGCCTGGAAACGTTCGCTTTGAAATTCACCGAGATGTTTTCGGAAATCGGTAAAGGTTTCACTGCCGGAATATTTGCCTGTGAGTAATCCTTTGTGCATAGGCGAATAAGCCATAACACCGATATTTTCCGCCTCACAATAAGGCAGCAGGTCACTTTCGATCTGGGTATCAATCAGACTGTAAAGCGGTTGGACTGCGTCATAGTCACCGAAATGCCGATGTGCCCGAAGCTGCTCAGTCGTGTGATTGCTCACGCCATAACTGCGTATCTTTCCCTGCTTCTTCAGCGAATTAAAAACCTCGGCTACATCCGCTAACGGTGTTAGCGGGTCGAATAAATGAAGCAGATAAAGGTCTATTGTCTCAATACCCATACGTTGCAGTTGCAGATCGCAGCGTTGTCGTATGTGGTCTGGTGTCAGGTCCGGATAACGTGATGCGTCTGGATTAAAATGATTGAATACTTTGGTACAGATAACGACAGATTCGCGAGTTTTCTCAGCTAAAAATTCTCCGAGAACCGTTTCAGCGTAACCGTCTCCATAGGCATCCGCAGTATCAAAGAAGTTTATCCCGGCATCGTAAGCTGTGTTCATTGCAGCCAGTACATCCGATTTTGTCTGTTCACCCCAGAAACGGGGACTTAATTGCCATGTACCAAAACATATTGGTGAGACTTTTAGACCCGTAGCCCCGAAAACAATACGTTCGCTCATTTTATACTCCTTGTTTTGATCGTTTATTTCCTTGTTACACACCTTGTAGAATTATAACCTCTCACTTTAGATTTGTCATGGAACGAATTAATAGGCTGTAGTATGATATTTGTAAAGTTGAATTACGACATCTGATTTTATTATAATATACACGGTAAACTTAGCTGCCGCGAAATTAATTAGACTTCGAAATATCTTCTTTGAAAAATTTGGCTTGTAATGACAGAAGGAACGAGAGCGAAGGTTTGACCGGACTTTGATTTCAACATTTGCTGGAGGCATACGTTATGAAAACGTTTACTCGAAGATCACTACTCAAGAGTACGACAGGATTGATTGCATCAACAATTACCTTTCCATATATTATACCATCTTCGGCACTGGGTAAAGATGGATCAATTGCCCCGAGCGAGCGTATTACGATGGGTGCTATTGGTTTGGGTGGTCAGGGTATACACAATCTGCGAAATTTTCTTACCTGTGTTGATCTGCGTATTCTGGCTGTTTGCGATGTCGATACGAACCACCGTATCAGTGCAAAGAAAGCAGTTGATTCCGCATTTGGCAATAAAGACTGCGAGGCATACAACGATTTCCGCGAGATACTTATTCGAGATGACATTGATACGGTTCTGATAGCGACGCCGGACCATTGGCACGCTATTATTTCAATTGAAGCCGCGAAGGCAGGCAAAGACATCTATTGCGAAAAACCGATTTCCCTCACTATCGCTGAAGGCAGGGCTGTTGTTGATACGATGGATCGACTTAAAACCGTCTATCAGTCCGGCACACAGCGGCGCAGCAACAGTTGTTTTCGATTTGGAGTGGACATCGCTCGCAGCGGAATGCTTGGCAAACTTCACACTCTGCATTGCTACTACCATAACGGCCCGACATGTCCTCCGCAGAAAACGGAGCCTGTCCCTAAAGGCTTTGACTATGATACATGGCTCGGACCTTCCCCCTTTGAAGCCTATACTCCCAGAAGGTGCCACGGTAGTTTTCGATGGTTATATGATTATTCCGGCGGACAGTTAACCGACCTTGGAGCACACTTCAATGATCTGGCCCAGTGGGCAAATGACAGTCAATATACAGGCCCCGTTCAGTACGAAGGCTGGGCCGAGTTTCCAAGAGACGGTCTGTTCAACACACCCGTGCGTTTCGAGGTAGTGGCAACATATTCCGACGGTGTAAAGATGATTTATCACGATGAGACCGAACCCGGCAGGGGACCCAGAGGTAACAAATTCGTAGGCGCCGATGGCTGGGTTAGCGTTGATGACACTGGCAAGATTACTGCTTCGAGCAAAGCCATTATGCAGAAGGTCAACTTTATGCAGAAAGGCTATGGATATATGATGGGGCACCATCGCAATTTTCTCGATTGTGTAAAGAGCCGCAGCCTGCCGATATCCAATGCCGAAGTCTCGCATCGTTCGGTCACAACTTGTCACGCCGGAAATATCTGCCTGAGGTTAGGGCGAAAACTGCGATGGGATCCGGATAATGAGCAATTTCTCGATGACGACATTGCAAACAGGATGCTTACAAGAGCGATGAGATCGCCATGGTCTTTGTAGAAACAGGTCAATAGTGGCATCATCGGACGTCTGTTTGTCACGGATTACATAGCTTGCTCAAACGTTGATCAAGTCCCACAATCGGTTAAGCGATGCGATGGTTTTTTGCAATGTTGCATCGTTCTCCATCCCGCTCAGTTTCTGGTCGAATGGTTCACACTCCACCGGGCCGTCGTAACCGATTTTAACTAAGGCGTTAATAAATCCTTTCATGTCGATAACACCCGTTGTCACCGGAAGTCGTCGCCGATTATCCATTTGTTTATCGACCGGGATATCCGATGGAGCGTCGTTTACGTGGACATGTACGATATCATTATTCGATAACGGCAGCAACTCTTCAACCGTCCCATGTGCAGTGTACCAGTGCCAACTATCCAGCAGAAGCCCCACGTTTCCTGTGCCGATGGCCTCCACCAGTTCCATCATGCCAATATGAGTGCATATAAATGGAAAGCGGGATCGTGCCCGGGATGTTCGTGGCCCGACAAATTCCAGACCCAGCCGGATGTCGTAGTCTTTAAGCACATTCGCTACTTCACGAAAACGGCTTTTAAGCTGCTTAAAGTTTTGCAGGTACGTAAGCTCTCTGTGACCGGGCGTAATCCAGGTTGCGATGCGTGTGATGCCTAATTGCCTCAAAACACCCGCCTGTTTGGGCAGTCGTGCCATATCTGCCTTAAATCGATTCTCGTCTCTGCGAAACTCGACGGGAAGACCGGATGTGCCGTACCGAATGCCCTTATCTTTCATTAACTTCAGCCAATCGCGAATTTCCGAGGAAGATTTGTTTCGAAATTCACCCGGACTTGGAGTAATGCTGTCAAATCCATACTTAACTGCATACTCCAATGCTTGCCGCTGATTGGCCCTTACGCCGATGTGACCGGGTCCGAGGTTCTTGTAGAATTTGACTTTCTTGTTCTCCGATGCTATAGTGGAGGGCTTGATATAGTGGAGTGCTACGGCCGCTGTAATCGCCGACCGGCAAAACGTGCGTCTCGAAATAGCTTTTGATTGTTGCATTTTCGGTTCATTCATAATAGTTCCTCCAATTTCAAATCCTAAGTAAGTTGAATCCTTAAATAAGCAACGACCTGCATTTTCTTACCTGAAAAGCAAAAAAAGTGTAACGTATAAGAAAGTTAGGGTCAAGCCAAATCGATGTTTTCAAAATAAGGCTTAAATCTGTTATATTAAAGTGGAAAGCGTTGAAACGAAAACGGCTCTTGAAACTAAACACGATAACAGTAAAATAATCAGCGGGACTGAAATTATATTTTGGCTTAAAAGTGCTCTTTGCTTTATTCGTGCTGACGGCAACAGAATACGTACAACTAAAGGAATAATTGAACCATGAAATACCGTGGGATATTTTTGTTTTTTCGATGCTGTGGATTCTTATTGCTGGTTGCTATGGCGATATATGGTGAGCAGAATGCTGCCGGTTCGGAGGCTCTCGCCAGGCAGATTCCCTGGGAACCTGTTGGTCTGTCAGGTGGAGGTGGAATGTTTTCACCAGCTATATCTCCGGCGGACAGTAATCTGATGATGCTCAACTGCGATATGAGCGCGGCATACATTTCCGAGGACGGCGGTCGAAACTGGCGTATGATTAACCATGCACAGCTCAAAACTGATACGAGATGCCGACCTGGCTTCCATCCATCAAATCCCGACATTATTTACGCTTCATCAAGGGGACGCCTTCGAATCAGCCACGACCGAGGAAAAACTTTTGCTCCTATCGGTAATCTAAGAGAGTCGCTGTATGGTGAAATTGCGATAAATCCGTCCGATCCAAACATCATGCTCGTGGGTACCCGAAATAACAAATGTTGGTTATCACGAAACGCAGGTGTAACATGGACAGCCTGTAATGGACCCAATGGCCAGGTGATAGGATTCCATTTTGACCGTACCAACGAAGGCCGCGTTATGTTCGCTGCCACAAATAAAGGCATTTGGCGTTCTGACAACGGGGGGAAGAAGTGGGTGGAAAAAACAAACGGACTGCCTTGGAAAAAAATACATGGTTTCGCTGGAGGTTCTGATTCGAAAGACAACCTCATAGTGCTTTATTGCACTATAACCAGCAAAGATGAGAACGGAGCTTTCAAAGGTGGTATCTATCGTTCACGAGATCGCGGAAAGACCTGGCAACAAGCCATGGGGCAGGGAATTAACACGAATACAAAAAAAGCCGATCAATGGGCCTATGATTCTATCGCTCAATACAAACAGCTTCTCACTACGGACGCGAAACCACTCACTGTGTACGCAATGAACACAAGCACGGGATTCCATCCACCCCATCATGACACAGTGTATCGCAGCGATGATGCGGGCCAGACCTGGCGCGATACGTATTTTATGGACCCGCGTTTCGAGCGATACAACGTTGCTCCCAACTACGTCACCGCCTCAACGGGACAGTCTTTCAAGGGAGGCGATGCACCGTTTGGAGTTGCCATATGCAATGCCGATCCAAACAGGCTGATTCTGTTAAGGAGCCAATGCTATATTACACATAACGGAGGAGATACGTGGTTCAACGGCCATACTTATCCCGCTGCCGACCATGAGCCAAAACCGGGCTGTGAATGGGTATGTAACGGCCTGGTGGTCACTACTACATGGCATTACTATATAGACCCCTTTGAAGCAAATCGGCATTACATTGCTTATACAGATATCGGTCTGGCTCGGTCCACAAACGCTGGGAAAACCTGGATTTGGTGGGATAAGAACTCATGGGCACCATGGAGGAACACCTGTTATGAGATTGCCTTCGATCCGGATATTCCCAGTAAGATGTGGGGTGCGTTCTCAAATGTTCACGATATTCCCAACGACAATATTATCTCCGAACGTCACGGCCACGACCGTCCCGGCGGGGTGTGCATCTCACGTGATTTCGGAGCTTCCTGGAAGCACGAGGCTCAGGGTATACCGCTCAAACCGGTGACTTCCATCGTACTCGATCCAAGGAGTCCCAAAAATCTGCGCACGCTTTACGCAGGGGTTTTCATGGAAGGCGTTTGCAAATCAATCGATGACGGCAAATCATGGACGCTAAAGAAAAAAGGCCTTGGCCACTCACAGAACATGCGGGTTTCTCGTGTGTCTCTGCACAACGACGGTACACTTTTTGCAATGGTATGCGCCAAACGTTCGGCGTATGGAAAGCCGCTTATGAGTGAGGGTGTAGGATTGTATCGTTCCAGAGATGGGGCAGATACATGGGAGAAGGTCAATAACTCCCGTCTTTTTTTGTACCCCAAGGACTTTTCGGTTCATCCGGATAATAGCAATATAATTCTTATGGGTACCTGTGATTCGAGCCGGCAGGATGAAACCGGGGGATTGTACTGCTCAGAAGATGGCGGAAAAGAATGGAGACGTATCGGCCGCAAAGCACGTCAGACCTTCGGTGGATACTTTCACCCGCAATACAAGGGCTGGATATATATGACTCTCACCGAAGGAGCGTCTGGTGCCGGCCTGTGGCTCACAAGAGACAATGGCCGGACATGGAAAGCCTTCGATGATCTACCGTTCTCGAATATTCAGAGAGTGGTGTTTGACCCATCAGATGATGATCAGATGTATATCACTACGTTTGGGGGCAGCGTATGGCGGGGACCGATCGTGCCGCATGAGAATTAATCCGAACCCTTACTTCTTAAATATGAACAATACGTCATATTGACGCTATAATATATATAAGCTATAATGTTTTCAGAACTGGAAGACGTTTGTTTTTGAAGACGATAGCAGCGGGTGTTTTAGTCTGAGTCCGCTTGTGTTATATAATGCAGGATTTTAATCTACAGTCAGTTGAGTAGATATAATATGACCTTTTTCTTCAGGTATATGTTGCACCATGACCGTCTTTTTTTGATGATGGCTTGTATCGTTTTTACACTTGGCGGGAAACAAGCCGTACACGCCGAAGATATTGACTTAGCACGCGAACAATTTAAGACCGGTCAATATAAAAAATGCCTTGAGTTGACCCGAAAAGCCATCGAAGACAGCAGTTACAGAAGCAGAAGATACTTATGGATTCTGATGATCGAGTCGCTGATGGCACAGGGCCAATATAACGAAGCAGCAAAAGAAGTTGACTTAGCTCTGCTTCGTTATCCGATGAGCTCTCGCTTATTAAAGCTTGGCCATAAGGCACATCTATCCTGCGGCCAAACCGACCGTGCTTCCGAAATGCTGAAAAAAATATATCGCTATGGTGGTGCGTTCAAAATCGAATTCTGGGATCCGCCTGACCTGGTGGCTCTCGGAGAAACGCTGCTGCTGCTTGGATCCGAGCCACGTATTATTCTCGAACAGCTTTTTAACCGCGCTTCAACAATTGACCCAAATTGCCGTGAAGCCTATCTCGCCGCGGCAGCGCTGGCACTGGATAAGCAGGATTACGATCTTGCCGCCAGTCAGTATAGAAAAGCTCTCGAGCATTTCGGCGACGATCCGGACATGCATTGCGGTTTGGCTAAGGCGTTTTACCATAGTGACAGGAATCTAATGATCAAATCATTAGATGCGGCTATTTTTATAAATCCAAACCATGTGCCTTCCTTATTGCTTCTGGCCGAACATCAAATCGATTGCGAAAACTATACTTCCGCGGGCAAATTGCTTGACCAGGCTCTGACTGTTAATCCGTGGCACTCAGAGACCTGGGCTTTACGTGCGGTTATATCTCATCTTAGTAATGACCCTAATGAGGTCAATAGCTGTCGTACTAATGCGCTGAAGTTTTGGCCGAAAAATCCGATTGTGGATTATCTGATCGGCAGAAAGTTGTCTCAGAAATATCGTTTTGCAGAAGGAGCAGCGTACCAGCGCCAGGCATTGCAATTCGATCCGAAATATCTTGCTGCAAAGATACAGTTGACGGAAGACCTACTTCGACTGGGCGATGAAGCACAAGGATGGACTCTTGCTGAGGAGGTTTATAAAGCCGACCAATACAATGTCCTGGCCTACAATCTTGTTAATCTGCGGGATAACATGTCCAAATTCAAGACTCTCAACGAGGATGGATTCATTATCCGAATGGACCAGCTTGAAGAGGCGGTGTACGGTAAAAGGGTCTTGGAATTGTTACAGCAGGCCAAATCCCAACTATGTCAAAAATACGGCTTTGAGTTGAATGAATCTGTTACATTAGAATTGTTCCCTAATCAGCAGGATTTCGCTGTGCGCACCTTTGGCATGCCAGGCGGGGACGGTTTCCTCGGTGTATGTTTTGGTAATGTAATTACCGCAAACAGCCCAAGGGCTTCCAGAGCATTAAACTGGGAGTCAACCTTGTGGCACGAGTTTTGTCATGTAGTCACACTTAATATGACACACAACAAGATGCCGAGATGGCTCAGTGAAGGTATTTCCGTATATGAAGAAATACAGCGCAATCCCGCCTGGGGCCAACACATGAATTCGGAGTATCGTAAAATGATACTTGGAGGAGAGCTGGTACCGATTAGCAGACTAAGCAGTGCATTTCTGAGTCCGCCTACACCAATGCACTTGCAGTTTGCCTACTATGAATCCTCACTTGTGGTGGAGTTTCTTGTCGATAAGTTTGGCCTTGATTCCCTAAAAGCCATTCTTGAGGACCTGGCTGAAGGCGAAGAAATAAACGCCGTCATTTCCAGGAGGATGGCTCCGATCGAGAAAATCGAAAAGCAATTTGAGGCCTTTGCTCGAAAGCAAGCAGAGGATTTTGCAGAAAATGTTGACTGGACTGAGCCGGAGACCGGGCAAGTCGATTTTTCTGACCCGGAGTTACTGGCCCAATGGCTGCAAAAGCACCCAAACAGCTTTTGGGCACTGACAGTGCAGGCAAACCATCTTTTGGAAAATGAAAACTGGGAGCAGGCACAAATACCACTCAAGAAGCTGCTCTCTCTTTATCCCAACTATACCGGCGAAGGAAATGCTTATAGTCTTCTGGCACAGATATACAGAAAACTCGACGATATCAAACAGGAGCGCCTGATGCTCAGCAAGTTAGCCACGGTCTCAGCTAATGCAGTGGAGGCTTATGGGCGCCTCATGGAAATCGCTATGGAGCAAAAGGACTGGCCTGCAATCATTGAAAATGGAAACAAATATATAGCAGTCTATCCAATGCTTGGAACGGTTCATTTGCAGATGGGTCGTGCCAGTGAAGAACTTGGTCACAACGAACAGGCTATTGATTCTTACAGGCGTCTGCTTTTACTTGATCCAGCGGACCCGGCGGATATTAACTACCGTCTTGCTAAATTGTTTCAGGATCTGGATCCGGGTACTGCAAAGCGATATGTGCTCGAGGCCCTGGCGGATGCGCCGCGTTTTCGCCAGGGACATCGTTTATTGTTAAAAATCATCAGCGATACCCACTCCGATTCGTCGGGTTCCGAATCCACGCCAAATAATCAGGATGATCTTTCGGTAATTCAGGATAACGTACCGTGACAAAAGCAAAGTGGATTTTTATTCTGTTAATGGTAGCCTGTACCGGTGTGAGCATGGTGTTCGCGCAGAGATATTACAATCGGCGATCTTCCAGTCGAAGGGGTGTGCCTGACTGGGAATCCGATAAGGAATTTTCGCATGATGTCTTTACGTTTGTACGAATTCAATATTCATCCGGATACGGTGGAGGAGGATATGGTCGTGGCTATCGTGGCGGACGCTGGGCAACGGACTATCCCGATAGTGATTTGAACTTCTCCTTCCGTTTGCAACAATTGACTTCGATGGAAGTTGATCCCGACGGATTGGTACTCGTATTAACGGATCCGAAACTCTTCAATTATCCCTTCATCTACATTGTCGAGCCAGGCGGCCTGGTCTTCAGTGAAGAGGAGGTAAAGATTCTCCGCAGCTACCTCTTGAACGGTGGGTTTCTTATGGTTGATGATTTTTGGGGTGAGGATGAATGGTATAATTTTTATTATGAGATAAAGAGAGTATTTCCCGATCGTGAACCGGTTGAGCTGAGGCTGAGCCATCCAATCTTCCATGCCGTATTTGATCTCAAGGAAAAGCCGCAAATTCCCAGCATCGGCGCTGCTATACAAGGTCGTGATTATGGTATCACGTGGGAGCGGCCAGATGCACAAGTCCCTCATTACAAAGCCATCTATGACGACAAGGGCCGAATGATGGCCATTATCTGTCATAACACCGACTTAGGTGACGGTTGGGAACGGGAGGGGGAGGATGAGTGGTATTTTAGGGAGTTTTCAGAAAAGAAGGCATACCCGCTGGGTATCAATATAGTCTTTTACGCAATGACACATTGAAAGGAAAATAACTTTGGCGACTAAAACTTATGAATATGAACGATGGGCTGTAGAACAAATCGGCAGGGCACGGCAGCGTATTGGCACCGAACTTTCAAAGGTTATCATCGGTCAGGAAAATGTCATAGAGCATCTTCTGATTGCGATTCTTGCCGGTGGGCACTGTTTGATTACCGGAGCACCGGGTCTCGCTAAAACATTGCTGGTTAAATCGATCACACAACTGTTTAACTTAAAGTTTCAGCGTATCCAGTTTACCCCGGACCTTATGCCCGCCGACATCACCGGAACTGAAATCCTTCAGCAGACCGATGGAGAGCGAAAGATGGTTTTTGTAAAGGGGCCTATCTTTGCAAACATGGTTCTTGCCGACGAGATTAACCGCACGCCTCCGAAAACACAGGCGGCCCTGCTTGAGGCAATGCAGGAACACCATGTAACCGCTGCTGGTGTATGCCATTCACTCGTCGAACCGTTCTTTGTCTTTGCAACACAAAATCCTATCGAAATGGAAGGTACTTATCCACTACCGGAAGCGCAGCTCGACCG